>MTKO01000069.1 GCA_004028505.1 Candidatus Electrothrix aarhusensis | reverse complement strand
TTCAGGCGGATAAAACCGCTGTCCGGCTCCAGCAATCCGGCCAGCATGTGCATGAGGGTGGATTTGCCGCTGCCTGACGGTCCGAACACCCCGCATTGTTTGGTTTTTAGGGAAAAGGCGGCATGACAGGTGAAGCCGGGAAAGTTCTTGGTTACATCGATTTCGAGCAGCATCGCCTACCTCCTTGCCAAGCTGCGATTGGCTGCCTCGCCGATCAGGAGCACAGCAAAAGAGAGCAGGATGGAGATCAGACAGAGGGACAGGGCCATGCTGTCGCCACCCGGCGTGCTGGTGTACTCGTAGATGGCCAGCGGGATAGTCTGAGTGATACCGGGGATATTTCCTGCCAGCACGATAGTGGCCCCAAACTCACCCAGGCTGCGGGCAAACATCAGGGTCATGCCAGCGAGGATGGCCCGGCTGCATAGGGGCACGGTGATGGTGAACAGAGTGTCCCACCACTTTGCACCTAGGGTTCTGGAGGCCTGGATATACTGGCGGTCAATCCCTTCCATGCCGATGCGAATCGAGCGGACCAGCAGGGGAAAGCCGACCACGGCTGAGGCGATAACCGCACCTCTCAGGGTGAAGATGATGCGGATGTCGAATTTGTCCAGCAGTTCGCCGATCCAACCTTTGCGCCCGAAGAGCAAAAGCAGGAGATAGCCGGTCACGACCGGCGGTAGAACTAGGGGCAGGTTGACTAGGCCCTCCAGTAGAGCCTTGCCGCGCATGTTACTCAGGGCCAGCAGGTAGGCCACGGCAAAGCCGGGCGGCAGAGCGATGACCGTCGCGGTGATCGCCACTTGCAGGGAGAGTTTTATGGCTTGGATGTCATCGGGGGATAGGTTGAGCATGGGGGAGTGTTGTTATTTCGTGTAAATTGGAGCTTCCTGCTATAGGTCACACTGGCATTGGATGGAAAGGGAAAACAGTAATGTCAATAGACTGACGACTCTTGCACAGTCCTCTTTCGTTTCACTCAAGTAGACCTTGTCAAAACATACCTCCCCTCGGGTGGTTCAGATTGCTTAAAGTTAAAAGAGACTACATTGGTAACATTTTCCAGTTCGAGCAAAACACCATCAATAGTACAACCGAAGTCTATTTTATCTGAGGGCCGATATGCTGAAAGTTGCTCACGAATTTCCCCTACGGTTATTCTGTCAACGTGCTCTGGGGTTGGCCTGTGGCTTTCACCAGTTTCAACATCTTCATACAGTTCGATCAGGAGAACATCTTCAGCGTAACGCTTAAAGCGAAGAAAGATGAGGGGGCGTTTGCTGTAAGTTGACGAACCGAAAGTAATCTCGGTTTCTGGCTCGTAACTACTGAGTTGTTTAGTGAGTTTTTCAACTGTGATAAGTTCATAGGAAGACATTTTATTCACTCGGTTAGTTTTGAATTAACAATGGATTAAGGGGATACATACCCGTTACCCAACTATCTGGTTGCAGGAAACAGGATACAGCTTTTGTCAATACCGCTGCAAGCATATTAGCCACCCCTCACAGTCTCAATCTTCCCGCAATACACACCTCCAGCAAACTCCTCAAAGGCACACGCACACTCCGGCAGTCCGACTGGATCATATGACTGTACGCGCCCCCGCTTCGAAGCGGAGAAGGGAATGAAAAATCAACCCATTCTTGACTCTCGAACAGTATCCAAAATATCTGCGGTTGTTGCTTGTGTTTTTATTCCAGGAACATCAAACGGTGATGACTGTTTTTTCTTTTTTACTGTTAATGAAAATAAGGCTCCGTCTCTTCGACGAATTTGAACCTCTTCTCTTTGAGCAAGCTTCAGCAGCTTAGAAAGGTTCTGACGTGCTTGTGAATACGTAAAAACCTGCATTGTTTACTCCAGTATTTCAATATTCATTTCATTGGCAACCTGCATCATTCGTTTATCCAGCGTCATAAGTGGACAGGAAAAAGCCTGTGCGACGTGCAGGAAATAGGCATCATATGCATATATGTTGAAATTCAAGGCGATTTCTAAGGCGTTTGGAATATCCGCATCTACCAGCCTTACCGGAATAAGGTCGGCTGCGACCTGTGCTGCCAAAGCCTCTTGTTTTGTGATTTTTTTCCGTTTGACCATATAACCTCAAAGATCGGCGGCACGTCCCGTTCGTAAAACAGTCGGGCAGCATCGTAGGATCTTGGGATGCTTTCCAAAGTCTCCAGGAGAATCTTGCCTTCGGTCTTTTCCACTGTCGGGTTGGGCACGCGGAGGGTGAGGCGCAGGTCTTCCCCAAGGACATTCTCGCGGAAGTACTCGGGGTAGTGCGAGAGCAGCTTTTTGACCACGTAGGTATCAATCTCCTTGCCCTCCACATCCCACATCTGCTCATCACAGCCCAGGTGCGAGAAGGCGTAGTAGGCTTCGCGGATTTCGTCTTCGCCGACCAGCGCTGATCCCGAAGCAAAGAACGGGATTGAGGCGTTGTCGGGATGCTGGGTGCTCATGCAGCGGGGGATGATTTTCATAATGGCTTTTCAGTCGTGAGATTTTTTAAAACTACTCTGTTGGTGATAAGTTACTGAGCGACTCAGCTAAATAATGTCCTGTCTTTTTTATCCCTGATCCGGCCTAGCTTGATATGTATCAAGACGCTGCTGAATTTTTTCAGCAGCGATTTCATTCCAGTGTCGAAGACCGCTCAAAACCATGTCATCCGGCAATGATTTTTTCCAGGAATTAACCGTTCCGAGTAAAGTACGATCAGCACCGAGTAGGGTAAGTGTCTTATGAAGTTCGGAAATGATTATTCTATCCATATTGCTGTCTCCCTTTCTTCTTTTAGTTTCACATTCAAGTCTGATCGACTATTTCTCCACCTCAAACCCATAGTTTTCCAGCACCTCCTTAGCCTCCGGGCTACTCATATACTCATATAAGGCCTTTGCGAGGTATTTTTTGCCCCGGCAAGCGTCAGGCCCAGAGGATAGGCCACCCTATCATACAAATCATCCGGCACTGTGAACAGAATTTTCGCATTGCGGGCCAGCAGGGCATCGGTCTGATAGACAAAGGCCCCATCTACTTCGCCTCGATCCGCATAGAGAAGGGCTTGGCGCACATCCTTGGCCAAAACCAGTTTCCTCTTCTGCTCAAGGATGCGGTATATCTTGGCATGCTCCAGGGCCTGCTTGGCATACTGACCCGCCGGGACGCTCTGGGGGCTACCTAAAGCAATACGCTCAAGATCGGTGAGTTTGTTTAGGGTCAAGGGCGTAGAGCGCTTCCCTCCAAGAAAAACCAGCTTATTATAGGCAAAGATGCGATCCGTCCCCAAAGCGATGAGTTTCTTTCCTACCAGATAATTCATCCATTTTGGATTGGCGGAAATATAGAGATCTGCTGGTGCGCCTTGGTCAACCTGTTTGGCCAGCCTGCCGGATGAACCGAAATTGGTCTGAATTTTTGCCATGGGATGGCCCGCGTTAAAGTCGGTGATAATCTCTTTCAGGGCATCAGTCATACTGGCCGCTGCTGAAAGATAAACAGTCTCTGCTGAAGCGGCAACTGTAAAAAAATGTAAAACAAGAACAATAATAAGAGCTTTCAGTTTCATGATTATTTTTTGTTGTGAGAGAACATTTTTCTTGCTTCAGGCTATAGCCAGAAGCACATCCGAGGCCTTAATGATTGCGGATATCGGTTTGCCGATGGACAGTTCCAGTCGTTTGACGCTCGTCGAGGTGATGATTGAGGTCACCGTGTTGCCGCCAGGCAGTTCAATGGTGATTTCGTCGTTGACTACACCGGAAATGATGTTACTGATGATACCGGACAAGATATTACGGGCCGAGATGGTTTGCGGATCGATATCCATGCCGAGCAGGACATTGGAGGCCTTGACAATGGCCATCACCTCGCTGCCTGATGTCAGTCCTAAGCGCTTTACTGACGCATCGGTAATCACTGAGGTGATGTGGTCGTTGCCTTTCAGCTGAATATGCACCACGCTGTTGACGGCACCCTGTTTAATCTCCGTCACCTGGCCGAGCCAGACGTTCCGGGCACTCAGTTGCATTTCTATTCTCCGTAAGGTTTTAATGGTTGTCAGGGCCTCCTGAGGATTATCAGCGGCAAAATGTTTGAACTGGGTAAATTCGCGCTGGAGCAGTTTGATCCGCCCCAGCAGTTGCCTGCCCTCATCTGTCAGAACAGATCCGCCTCCGCCGCTGCCGCCGATCCGTTTGCTGAGCAGAGGGTAAGGGAGCAGGTTGTTGAGCCGACAGATTTTTTGCCAAGCTGTTCTGTACTGTATCCCCATTGACTGGGCTGCCTTATTGATGGAGCCGGTTCGTTCCAGTGCCTGGAGAAGCATGATGGTCGGTTGTTTTTCAGCCCAACCCATGATTTGATAGAGCAGGTCGGATTGTTCGTTCATCTGTACAGGCATAGCGGTGATGGGTTGTGTTGTCACGACTTGTATTGTTATGATAATTCAATGCATACACCCAGATCAGCAGGCTTGGCATGAAAGACTGAGCTGAGCACAATGCCGTCGACCCCGGTGCGGGCATAGTCCTGCACATTTTTGGGTCCGACCCCGCCTGCACTCAAGATCACCAGATTCGGGAAATTACCTTTGAGTTCAGGGCACCAGGTGATGAGATCCTGCGGAGGCACTTTGTCGAATTGTACTGCGTCTGCTCCAGCCTTTGCCGCTTGTACGGCTTGGTCCAAGTTATCACATTCCACAGTGATCTTCTGTTCACAGGCTGCCGCCTTCATGTCAGCAAGCAGGCCGGGAAGAGCCTCTCGCCCGCCGATCAGGTTGAGATGATTTTCAAAAATTAAAATGGTCTCGGACAGGCTCAGCCGATGCGGAACAGCTCCTCCGGCTAGGATCGCCTTCATCAAGGGTTTTTTCAGGCCCGGCTGGTGCTTGCGGGTTACCAATAGAGGGATATTGCTGCACTCCTCCACCTTTTTCACCATTTCGGCGGTAAGGGTGGCCACGCCGCACATGTATTCCAGTAGATTCATGGCCACTTTCCAACCTCGGTGCAGAGCCGCACCCGGCCCTTCCACAACCAGGATTTCGCTCTGTGCCGAGACATCCCGGCCTGACGGAAGAAGCATACTGATGCGGCAACCCAGGATTTCAAAAATTCTCCCGGCCTCTTCTGTTAAGGCAATTCTGGTCGGATGACGAGTACGGACGGTCAACCGGGATGGTTGATTTCCGATTTTCAGCAGATGACTGGTCAGGTCAACCAAGGGCGCATCTTCGTTGATCCAGGCTTCGATTTCCTGAGTTGTAAAAAATATCATTACAGTTCCTTGTTAAATGTATAGGTTACCTGAAAGAAACCGGAATAAGCGGTCTCATCGCTGATGAAATCCTGCCCTCCGGCCACGGCCTCCTCAATGGCATTGCCCGGCATGAAAACAGATGCCCCGGCCCTGAATTTCCAGGTCGGAGTCAGCTTCCATTTTGTCACCAGATCAATTTCATTGCCGTAATGGTCACTCTCTGCATCCAGACCATTTTTGTACGAACGCCATTTATCATCAATTTGATCTGCATAGAATTGGTGATATTCGATCTGTAATACAATGTTTTTCTTTGGTAAAAAATTAATCAGGACACCATAGTCCAGCAAATTTGACCAAGTCATAAGGTTCATCAGGCCGTAATACTTATCCGAAGCGCCGTAGACCCCATCAAAGCGTTCATTATCCGGGGTGGCCTTGTCGTCTCCCGTGGCAAAACTGTAGGTGGTGCCGACAGCCCATTGCGGATTGAAGCGGTATTGCAGGTCAAGATTGCAGCCATAGGCATCGGAATCTGTTTGCCCGCCGTTGTCCGCAGTGACTTCGCCGGTCTGCTGAACATAGGTGGCATCAGCCGTAAAACCGTCCAGTTTCCCGGCCAGCTTGAGCAGCAGCCGTGCGCCGTAGTAGAGCAGGTTTTTTTCCGCATAATCATTGCTGCTGTCGTTGTATTTCGTCACTAGAATCGGTTCGACAGCAAGAAAGTCAGTCGTCTGCACATGTCCGTATACACCTGCACTTGTATAACCGTGTCGATGGTCCAAGCTGAAGACATCCGGGTCATGGAGCATGGATTCGCCATAAAAGGCGTCCAACCAGTTTTCTCCAGAGTTATAACTTGCTTTGATCGCATCCCAGACCCATTTGCCCGAGTTTTTCCATGCGCCAGGCCCGAAGACCCGATTGTTGCCGTAATGGATTGCCTGCCGACCTGCCTTGGCAGTGAACCAGTCGTTTTTGTACTGGAGCCAAGTTTCGCCCAGTTCCAGCGGGTCATCCTGCGGGTTATTGACCATCCCACCGAATTCGCTGTTTTTCCAGGCTGCATCATCAAAGGCCCAGTCAATGGCCCGGCTGTCCTGGAGGCTGATTTTGCCTGAAAACTGCTCGGTAAATTGATGGGTCAGACCGAGGCGTATCCTGCTGAGGAGATAGGTGTCTGCTGCCTCGCCGAGCTTCGGATTGATGCCGTAGAACTTGTCGTTAAAGTTTTCCTGGTGTTCGATCCGTTCGCGAACTTCAAGGAAGATATTTGTTGTGGTTTTGTGCTCGGTATTCCCTTGTTCTGTTGCCCAAGTTGTTGAGGCTGCTGTGGAGCTGAGCAGAAGAAACATGACCGCAGAGTAGCGGAGTTTCGACGTTGACTTCATTATTATCAAACCTCTTTGATGTGAATATTCATTACCTTGTCGTTATGAAATAAAAACATAACGGATAGCGTAAAAAAAAGTTTTCCGCAAGGAAAACTTGAATAACCGGGCAGACACGCAGGTCTGCCCTTACATCACTTACATTTTTTATCAATCAGCCGCAGCCGGTTCCGGTGCCTAGGCATTCACCCTTGGAAGAACATTTTCGCATCCGCCCCTGCAAAGTAGATAACTCTTTGCCAGAGTAGATCGCTTCAAGTCCTTTTTCAATAAAACCGGTCATGGTGATCGCTTGAGGCCGCGTTTGTTTAACGCCTCTTTGGGACCGTCGCCCAGATCACTCACCAGAATTGCCTGACAATCACTCAGGATTCTGCTGATATTGAGCCAGCGCTGGTTACCACCGCCTGCCGAGGGTGCCTGCCGTTCTTCGATCAATTTATAGCCGCCTTCTTCGTCCTGACCCCAGATCTGGAAACGGGTGGCCTCGCCAAGATGCTGGTTGACCAGCACGCCTTCCTGAGTGGTAACTGCAACATAGGGGCGTTTGGCTTCGGAATGCTTGGGCAGGCTGGCACAGGCACTCAGGCAACCGCGCAGTTCATCGGTCTTATCATCGGTGAGCAGGCCCACGGCATCTGCCCGACAACGAGTGCAATGGCGCATCTGCGGTAGGTGTTTTTCTGCCTCGTTGCGGGTCTCCTTCATGACCTCCTTGGAAGGCTCAGGAACATTTTCAAAAACTGTATCCGCATTCGGCAGCATAGCCATGCAGTTAAACAGGTCTGCGCCCAGCTCCTTCATCGCCTTGGCAACCTCAATGACATGATGATCATTGATGCCGGGAATCATGATGGTGTTAATCTTCACCGTGATATTGTGCTGCTTGAGTTTTTCAATAGCGTGGAGCTGACGAGCCAGCAGGAGCTCGGCACCTTGCCGTCCTCTGTAGATAACCTTGCCGTCCCGTACCCAGGAATAAACCTTTTCTGTGACTGCCGGGTCCACACCGTTCACGGTCACCGTGACATGAGAAACGCCGATCTCAGCCAGTTCTTCAACATGGGGAGCCAATTCCATACCGTTAGAGGCCAGACAGAGGATGGTATCCGGATATTTGTTGCGGATCAGGCGCATGGTTTCCAGAGTTTCCTCGGCATTGGCAAAGGGGTCGCCCGGTCCGGCAATGCCTGCGACAGAGATGCGCGGTTCTTTTTCCAAGACCTTACCCATATAATAGAGGGCCTGCTCAGGGGTGAGGATGGTACTGGTAACACCGGGACGTGATTCGTTGACGCAATCGTACTTGCGGTTGCAGAAGTTACACTGAATATTACATTTCGGAGCAACCGGAAGGTGAACCCTGCCGTACTGTCCCTTGACTTTGGCGTTGAAACATGGATGACGGTTAAAGTCTATAGTATTCATGTATTGCTCCTTATGCAAAATATGAGCTGTCGGGAAGTATTCCCTGGGCTCGAAATTATGTGTGTTCGTTTTTTTGGTCGTTGCGGAACTGTCTGCTTATCTATAATAAAGCAATTGCTGTGCCAATGTTTATTATTTATATTTTTATATATTTATTAGCAGGTTGTATTAATGGTGGAGAGGGAGTGAAAAAAGGGATGAAGATAATGTTGTTATTGTTTTGACAAATACGAATGGAAGTTTCTTTTTTGTCGACAGGGTTGCCTTTGTGTGGGGGAATGTCTTGCTGATCCGGGTTTTGAGAGGGGGCAGGTTGGTGAGAGGTTGTGAGAGAAAATTATTGGGATTCGAACCCGCGATCCCGGCCTGTAACCCGCATCGCTACGCGGTTTGATTTTGGTCTGTGATACCAACGCGGATACGGGAGCATTCCCAAAAAGTAGGAATGTACTTTTTTGACTGCTGATCTGTTTTTTGCAAGACATCAGGATCAATTTATGGAATTAACACTGCTCTGAATCACTCTTTAAAATTCAGGACAGCAAATCATGAAAAAGGCAACTTATTCCGTCGAAGAAAATCTTGGCATATTGGAAAATGAAATCTATGACAGCGAGCTTGAGATTAAATGGCTGATTAATGAGGTACCTCATATCAAAGATCCGGCTTCCTTGCATGAAATTGAACAACGAATAGTTGAAGCAACAAACAGGCTTGCTGCTCGTATCTTGGCACTGAAAATACAGGAGAGTCTAAATAGAGATGAGATACAGGAAGAGGAAAGGAAAGTGGTACACTCCGTTCCTAAAAAAATGAAAAATCAGGGTGTTCGGGAAGTTAACATATCGACTTCATTTGGTGTAATAATAACGGTGGTGGCAAGCTACTTCAGTCAGGCGGTCCAAAGAGATAAGAGACGAAAAAAGAGAAACGGCATTTATCCGGGCTTGTTCCTTTTGGGCATACATGATCGCCTGACTCCAAAACTTGCTTCAGAAATCAGCTCAATAGCCGTCATTGTCGGATCTTATGCTGAAGCCCGTCAGGTTATGAAAGGTAACGGTATATCCCTTGACATCAAGAAGATATGCAACACTTGCCGACGTTACGCTCAACGTGCGAAGCTGTCGGCCCGGACTGAAGGGTACAATTTTTCCGAAACATTGTCCGGTTGCCGGGTTGTTGTTTCCGTGGACGGAGGCCGTGTTCGGATACGGGAAAAGAAGCGAGGGCCAAAAACAAAAAAAGGGCGTTCAAGATATCATGGTGAATGGCGAGAACCAAAGCTGTTGATTATTCATACGGTTAACGCTCAAGGCAAGGTGGACAAGACCTTTGCGCCGTTTATAGATGCGAGTATGAAAGGGCCGGACGCCGTCTTTTCTCTTCTGCGTTTTTACCTTGAAAAGATCAATGTGAGCTCGGCGGAGCAAGTGTTGTTTGTCGCAGATGGTGCCCGATGGATATGGAATCGTGTTGGCAGCCTGTTCGCTTCACTAGGCCTTTCCCCCCATCAATGCCATGAACTCCTTGATTTCTATCACGCTGCTGAGCATTTAAACAAGGTCTCCGGATTGCAGAAAAAATTAAAACCGGCGCAAAGAAAGCGATGGTTTGCAAAACATAGAACCATGTTGAAAAACGGCAGAAGTCAGGAAGTGGTTGAGGCCATCAAAGAGCTTTATCGCAGGAGTCGAAATAAGAAGCTCAAAACTGAGCGGGATTATTTTGTCCGAAACATGCATCGTATGCTTTACTCCGATGTCGCGGAAAAAAGTTTGCCGATAGGGAGCGGTTCAGTGGAGAGCGCGATACGCAGAGTGGTCAACCTGCGTCTCAAGGGTGCTTCGTTGTTTTGGTTGAAAGAAACGGCGGAGGCTATGTTGTATTTACGAGCGCACTATAAAGCCGGTCGATGGAACATGTTGAGAGAGCATGTCTTTTCGCTCAAGGCAGCAAGTGTTGTTTAACCGACTTTTATGGAATGCTCCCCGCGGATACATAATTCACTGTTTTCCTTTTTGCGCGAACCTCTAACGCACATTTTCACAAAGTGCTTTTTGTGCATTTTAGTTGTTTTATTTCAAATAGATGTGACGTAAAATGCGGATTTATGGTTCGCAGTGCTTGAAATGATTAGAAAAAGTGGTATAAAAGTACAAGTTGCAATGAGGAATTAAGGTCTAAAAAAGAGGTTCGCGCAAACTGGCATATAACTTTCTGATTTCGATTGAAAAATAATATAGACAGTTGCAATGACCTACCCTATGAAGAGGATATTTTCTAAAGTTTCCACCTGTTGACAGGGCACAAAAAAGGGCCGCCAGCTTAATTGCCAGCGACCCTCTTTTTTACCCTTCCTCCAAGATTCAACAATCCTGCTCCCCTCGATTCGCTTTAACTCCCCTTACATATAGGAATACCCTACATCAGAATCAGCCTGTTTTTTAGCGATCAGCGCGTTGGCCACCTGATCAAAAATCTGCTACGCACCGCTGTGCCCAGAATACAGAGGCTATGGCTCTTGATACGATGATTAAACGTGGCTAACGCATGACAAGATTCCCCTGAGAAGAATTTTTTTTCAAGGCAACATAAAAAAATGAAAAAAACTTTGCTCGTTAATCCTCCGTTAATCTTTTCTTTGTTATCCTAGAATTATAAATAAGAGGAAATTGCTTTAACCATTAATCACAGCCGGAGGTTTTACCCATGAAAAAGACAACAGCAGCCCTCACCCTGATCGGTTCATTTCTCGTACTAGGATTATTCGCAACTGCCCACGGAAGTGGAAATGGCAGTAGATATGAGCGCGGTAGCAACTACGACCGTGGTAGCCGTTACGAATATCGTGGAAACGAGCGTGGGAGCAACTACGAGCGCGGGAGCCGCTATGAGTATCGCGGAGACAGTCGTTACTCTGATGATCGCTATGAGTATCGCGGAAACGAGCGCGGTAGCCGCTATGAATATCGCGGAGACGGGCGTTACTCCGATGATAACCGCTATGAATACAGAGGCCGATGATTAAACGTGCTAACGCACGACGAAATGCCCTGAGAAGAAATATTTTTCAAGGCAACATGAAAAACGAAAAAAAACTTTGCTCTTTAATCTTCCGTTCATCTTTTCTTTGTTATCCTAGAATTATAAACAAGAGTAAATTGCTTTAACCATTAATCACAGCCGGAGGTTTTACCCATGAAAAAGACAACAGCAGTCCTCACCCTGATCGGTTCGTTTTTCGTACTGGGATTATTCGCAACTGCCCACGGCAGTGGAAATGGCAGTAGATATGAGCGCGGTAGCAACTACGACCGTGGTAGCCGTTACGAATATCGTGGAAACGAGCGCGGGAGCCGCTATGAGTATCGCGGAGACAGTCGTTACTCCAATGATGACCGCTATGAGTATCGCGGAGACAGTCGTTACTCCGATGATGATCGCTATGAATATCGTGGAAACGGACGTTACTCCGATGATAACCGCTATGAATACAGAGGCCGATGATTAAACGTGCTCACTCCTGACAAGAAGAAGCTGTCTGGAAAATCTGAGGCAGGGGCCTGTAGGCAGGAGAGACTGATTTTCTAACAGTTACTTGTTGAGTGATTAAGCGCAAGAGGTTATAATATATAAGCCTCTATGTCGGACAGAAGCTGTTTTTTTGAACTGTCTCTCTTTTCCAGACTTCAGAAACTATGGGGAGGGAGACAGCTGACGCTCTGAGTTCTCAAACAGGATTTAAAGGGTTCTTCTATGTTTCAATTAAAAATTCATCCTCGCGAAACAGCTCTCTTTTTTCTGGCATTTGTCATTCTTTTAACCGTGCTGCACACTATAGCCCAGGCAGTTCTTTTCTATACCGGGAATCAAGACTTAACGAACCTTACAGGGTATGTTGATCTGGATATAGAGAGGAATATCCCTTCCTTCTACTCAGGCTTTGCCCTTTTTTTCTCTTCCCTTCTCTTTTTTTGTCTCTCCTCATTAGATAAAAAGCAGGGAAAGAAGTGCCGTTACTGGCTCGGTCTTGCCGGTGTTTTTCTCTTTCTCTCCCTGGATGAAACCTTTTCCCTGCATGAGAGACTCGGTAATTACACAGAAGAATACATCAAATCAACAGGGATTCTTGAGGCGAGCGGATTGCTTTATTTCCCCTGGATTATCCCCTACAGCATCTTGATGACCATTCTGGGGCTGCTTTATTTTCGCTTTATTTTTCGTCTTCCCCGCAAGACAACCGTTCTCTTGATCCTTTCCGCGATTATTTTTCTTACCGGGGCTGCGGGACTTGATATGCTCGGCGGAAGAGAGGCTGAGTTGCATGGCTATTACACCATCACCTATACAGTGTTGTATACGATTGAGGAGTTCTTGGAAATGAGCGGGGTTGTCCTACTCATCTACACCCTGCTTGATTATATCGAGCAGCGGTTCGGGCTTCTCTGTTTCTCACTTGAGGTGCAGAAACCGTGAAGGGATTGGATTGTTCCTCATGTCCCCTTACATGTAGGAGTACCCCACATCAGAATCAGCCTGTTTTTTAGCGATCATCGCATTAGCCACCTGATCAAAAAGTTGCTGAGCGCCGCTGTACCCAAGATGGAGGATGCGCTGTCCTCCTACCCGATCATGGATGGGAAAACCCACCCGGATCAGCGGGATATTCAGTTTCCGGGCAAGGGGATAGCCCTTGGAATGGCCGACCAGCAGATCCGGTCCCAGACTTTCCACCATCTCTGCGATGTCGAAAAAATCCACGCCCTCATGGATTTCCGGCTGTTCAGTCAGAATGTCGCCGGTCACTGCGGCAATGGCCTCGGCAAGCCGTCCTGATGTGCCTCCAGAGGCGCAGATTACTGGAAAAATGCCGATTTCAGCTAAAAAGGCTGTCATGCCAACCACCAGATCCTCTTCACCGTAGATAATCGCCTTTTTCCCAAACACATATTTATGCCCGTCCACATAGGCATCAACCAGCCGCCCTCGTTCCTGGACATATTTTTCCGGCACAGGTCGCCCGCTGAGAGAAGAAAGCAAGGCAAAAAACCGGTCGGTTTCTTCAATGCCAATAGGTATCCCTAAACGGTGGTGCGCGGTGGTGAATTTCTCTTTGAGGGTCAGGCTACCGCTTTTTTTATCACTCAGGGTGCGACCGAACTCAAGAGTGGCCTGACTGCATCCCATTGTTTCAATGGCCGCAAGCGGCGTTCCCCCTTTGGCCACCTTTTCATATTCCAGCAGGACAGGGCGATCCATAGTTTCGGACAGATCCGGCAGCATGGTGCAGTCTAAGTCGAAATCCGCCATGATTTGCCTGAGAAGCCGGTAATCCGCAGAGGAAACAAAGCCGGGCAGCAGGTTTACGGTCTCGGTCTTTGGCCCGCCTTTGGCCCGCTGTCGGATGACCTCGTGGATAGCCCCGTGAAATCCCTCCATATGGGTGCCGGAATAGCTGGGCGTTGAGACATCAACGAATTCAGGCAGCCCTTCTGATCCCTCAGTATCTCTTTTGTATTCTTTAAGATACATCGGAACATCGTCACCAATGGTTTCGGTCAGGCAGGTGGTTGCAATACCGATCATGGCGGGTCGGTATTTTTCCGCCACATTGGTCAGTCCCATTTTAAGGTTGGGGCCGCCTCCGTAAATGGCATTTTTCTCGGATAACGAGGAAGATGCGATATCAATGGGTTCATTATAATGACTGATAATATAGCGGCGCATATAAGTGGCGCAGCCCTGAGAACCGTGAAGGTAGGGGACAGTGCCTTCAATGCCTTTAAAGGCCAGACAGGCCCCCAGCGGTTTACATAATTTACAGGCATTGGTGGTGGATATGTAGTCAGGATGATTTTTACTCATAGCTTACTGCTCCTTGTTTGATGATTTATCTGGTTTCTTTAATGCAATAGCTATGCCAGGCTTGTTTTTTAAGTTTCTTGTTAACATACGATATGTTGTATATTTTACAGGAAGCATGCTGCTTGAAGCGATATGGCGATTCTGTAACTTTATTTTCACAAATGAAAATATAGTGACGTAAAGGAGATGTGAGTTGATATTTTTGTCGCAGTTTTTTGTAATATATTGAAAGTATTTTCAATTCTCTTCAGAGGGTTAGCCTGTGACCCTGAAGGCGGATGAATAAGGAGTACGGCTTATGCCGAATGTTTTCATTTGACAATTCGAACTTCTGCGACACAATTAATCTATGCAGAATAATATTGAAAGTAAGAGGGCTTTAACTCCGACGCAGAGAATTCTCTATGCCTGTTTAATATTTCTATCCATAACTCTTGGTTATTCATCCGCACATAAAAAAGATGCTGTAGAGGTCTCTCTCTCATACTATGAAAAGGAATTATTGCCTCAACGGTCAGCGCAGAGGCCGGAAAAATTTGGGCATACGATTGATGAATCAAAAGCAGTAAATATCTTTTATGTTGATTGCAATGATCCGTTTGCAAGTGACCAAAATGCCGGAACTACTGACAGCCCCTTCCGTACTATTGCTTCTGCTGTTCATTTTGTAAATGAACAGAGAATACCAGCCAGAATTATCATCCGGCCTGGAACGTATCAGGAGAACATCGTGCTGGCCGGTGACTCTAGCGGAAAGGATCCTGTTTTGATTATTGAAGCTGAAAAAAAAGGAACGGTCTTCATCTCAGGTTCTGTGGCGCAGAAGGGGTGGGAAAAAGAGAATAAAGAAAAATATTACAGTGCGGGATGGCCGTACAAATGGGGTTTCAGCAGGTTAGAGTATGAATATAAACTGAAATATACTCAGCTTGGACGAAGAAAAGAGATTGTTACCCTCAATGATACCCTGTTAACCCAAAAGCTGTCTCTCAGCGAACTTGATGCTGGATCTTTTTTTATCGATGAACAGCTTGGGAAAATTTATCTCAACCCGCCGGAGAGGATTGAGATAAATAAAGCTGATGTTGAAGCAGGCGTCATAACGAAACTCTTTGAAATTAAACAACGAGCTAATTTTATTCTTCGCGGCATCACTATACAGCATGCTATGGGCAGCATGCATGAGGTTGCCCTCAGGCTGGCCAATGTATCCAACTTTTTGATTGAAGATTGCACGGTTTTCCAAAATGGAACAATAGGTATTCTTCTTGTCCTCGCGGTAAATGGAACTCTGCGCAGAGTATCCAGCATACAGAACGGCGGCAATGGCATGGATATGTATATTGCGCAGTCGATTCTTGTCGAGGACAGCGAGTTCTCCTTTAATTGTTGGCGTTCGCATCAGGCGCAGGTCTGGCATTATTTCCCGGCAGGTGCAAAATTATGCCACACCAGAAACATCGAACTCCGTAGAAATACGTTTATCGGTAATCTAGCCAGAGGGTTTTGGGTTGATATAAATGGAGAATTTAATACATTTAAAGAAAACTTGGTGATGGATAATACAGATTTCGGTGTTTTTATAGAAACCAGTCACGGGCCGACACGTATAGAAAATAATCGGATAACTGGCAACAGGTACGGCATTATGATTGCGGAAAGCTGGTTGACAGAACTGACTGGAAACACCATATTTCAGAATCGTATGAGCCAGATAGGTGTCAGGGCGATAGATAACCGGACACAGCAGGATATTAAAAACAGGGAGTTCTTCTATGCCCAGGAGACACGGGGAGAACACCTGATATTCAGATACCTGCCGATGAAGCTAACGATGAACAATAATATCCTTTTTTCAGACAACAAAGAGGATGCCCTGTATCGGCATGGTGTAGCTATGGGAACAGATTTTGGCGAACATATTAAGACGTACAGAGGAAACAACAATATTCTGTATCACACGAAGAAAGAGAAGGCGTTCCTTCCTGAGCCGGTATATGCTGATTTAACCTTGGAGCAATGGCAGAAAAAAACAGGGCAGGACAAACATTCTCAATGGAAAAATCCAGAAATATACTACGTAACTATTCAACACAAAGGGAATAATATTCTGATTGATAGCCACAACTCGAAATCAGCCGTGACAACGGTAGCGCTTTATGGGGCAAAGATGAAAAATTCCAGCAGGAAAGACCCCTATTTTGTTGGGTGGAATACTGTGCAGGAGGTAGCAACAAGAAATTCGTGGCCCTATACGTTTGCCCTTCCTCCTGAAACAGCAGAAGGACATTGGATGTTTTTTGCCAAAGTATATACAGCAGATAATCAGGTACTCCATTCAAGGAGAATTTCTGTTGAGAGATAAAAAAGGTGGTTGCTGACCGTATTCTGTATATGTCGTGGAGTCCGGCGGCAGTAGCGCAGAAAGACAGTATTCGCCTTCAGTTTATTTTTTGCAAAAAAAACATTATCCTTCATCTTGTGTTCATCTTTGTTCCGGTACTGTAGAAGGAAGTACAGAACAGAAAGCAATTCCGATGAACTAGCAATAAAAGAAGGGGAAAAAACCATAAAAAAATGTATGATCGTATTGCAACGGTATGAAGAAGAGGGTGAGCGCTATGAGTATCGGGAGCGGTCCGATGATCGGGATTAAAGTGTGTTCCGTGTAGACGGTGAGACGACAGACATTCCGCAAGCTGGGTGAGGGCGGGGTGCTCAGATGAGGACAGGTATGAAAATTCTTATTGTTGAAGACGAGCAGCGGTTGGCTACTCTGTTGAAAAAAGGACTGGAAGAGCATTCTTATGCGGTTGATCTTTGTTTTGATGGCGAAGAAGGGCTGTATATGGCTGAGACCTTTCCCTATGACGCGGTGCTGCTTGATGTCATGCTGCCCAAGATGGACGGTTTTACCGTTCTTGATACCCTCCGCAAGCAGGGGATAGAAGTGCCTGTGCTTATGCTTACCGCACGAACAGAGGTGGAGAGTCGGGTCAAGGGATTGAATCGGGGGGCGGATGACTATATCCCTAAACCCTTTGATTTTATCGAACTCCTTGCTCGTTTGACCGCGGTAATTCGAAGGAACAAGGGGCAGTCTGCTTCGGCCGTACAGATCGCGGACCTCAGCCTTGACTTGAATGCCAAAACAGCCTCCAGAGCTGGCAGAGAAATAGTGCTGTCCGCCAAGGAGTATGCTGTCCTGGAGTATTTGGTGTTGAACAAGGGTAGGGTGATCAGCAGGACCGAGTTTTCCGAGCATGTCTATGACGGGGATTTTGATCTGGACAGTAATATTATTGATGTCTATATCAATAAACTCCGGAAAAAAATAGATAAAGGACATACTCATGCATTAATCCAGACCAAAAGAGGGGTGGGGTATTATATCCCCAAGGAGGAACAATGAAAGCAGGAGGATCAATACAAGGAAGGCTGCTGCTCTGGATTTTTCTCTTCGGTTCTGGCATGGTTATCTTGCTTGATGTTGTTCTCCTTCATAAATTCCAAAAAGTTGCTTTTCAAGCAGTTGACAATGTGCTGCATTCCAAATTGCAGATTATGAAAGGCTTGATGCATGCGCATGGGGAATATATAGAAGTTGAGTTAGCCGAAGTGTCCCGGGGTGAATACGCTACCTCCGGTTCAGGGCATTATTATCAGATATTTATAGACAACTCCCTGCATCTGACCTCACCCTCTCTGCAACCGCCGCTCTTTAACCTGATACATGATAAGCCGGAAGCGCATGATGAGGAAGCGCAGGAGTGGATGTATCGAACAACCGGCCCCAGCGGGGAGCCGCTTCTTGTGCTTCGGAACGATATTACATTACAGGGTAAAGTGGTTTCCATACGGATTGCCGAGACCTTGGCGGAAACCGTTACGATGCTCTCCAGGCTGGAACAATTTTTTTATCTTCTCACTCCATTTTTTATTCTCCTTATCGGGATCGTCGGGTACCTTATATCGTCACATGCCTTGCGTCCTTTAACCGTCTTTGCCGATGCCCTTGAACGAATTACCCATAAAAATTTGGGCAAAAGAATCGGCCTAACGGATTTGCCAAGGAACTGCATGTTTTTGCCGAACGCTTTAATTCTTTACTGGAGCGCCTGCAGACAGCTTTTGATGCAGAAAAAGAGCTGATTGCCAATGCGGCTCATGAGCTCAAAACACCTTTGGCTGTTATCCGGGCGGAGTGCGATATCGCCCTGATGAAGGAACGTTCAGGGGAAGAATATGCTGAGAGTCTGCGGGAAGTCAGGATCGTTTCCGAGACCATGCTCCGACAGGTAAACGGTATGCTGACCCTGGCCCGAATTGATGCGGGCATACTCTCCACCACCTTTCAGCCGATTTCCTTGAATTGGTGTCTTGATAATGCGGTGCGTCTTGTTGCCCCGCTGGCAAAGGAACATCATATCAGGATTACTCGGAAGGGAGAGGATGAGATGACCGTTGTGGGAGATAAGGATGCCTTAACCGAGGCAATGTCAAATCTTCTTGAAAATGCGATTTATTATAATCATCCTGAAGGGTCAGTGTCCGTTACTCTGCAACGCTGTGATGACCGGATACTGCTTACTGTCCAGGATACCGGCATTGGTGTCCCGGAAGCAGAACTTGAACAGATCTTTCAGAAGTTCTACCGATCAGAGGCGGTAAAAACGATAAAGGGAACTGGTCTCGGCTTGAGTATAACTAAGGCCATTGTCTTGGGACATCAAGGTGATATCCAAGTCAGCAATGTGGAATCCGGGGGAGTCTGTTTTACAATAACCCTGCCTCTGCACGATACGACACAAGAGGTCGACTCACTTGTTGAGCAGGGTCTATCCGCTGAATAAACTGCTTCGCCCGAGGGGGACGGAGTATGACAACAAAAATATGTTGGTAAGAAAGAAAAAAAGGAGAACAAATGAAAATCAGGAAACTGCACCGTATAACCGCAATCACCTTTGCTCCGTTATTTATTCTTCTCGGAGTTTCCGGCTGCGCCCTGCTATTCAGGAAGGCAGGATTTTACAGTAAAGATATAAAGGAGTTTTTAGTCTCTATACATACCTGGGAGATTATTGCCCCCTATGTCGGCGGTGTTGTGGGGCTGGGATTGCTCATCGTTGCTATCACCGGTATTATTATTTTCTTTAAGCGCAACGCATAAGCGGGGCGGCACAGGGTGGGTGAACGCCTCTCAAAACAAAAAAAGCTGTAAGGATGGCCTTGTTTTCTCGACAAGCTCCTACAGCTTTTTTGCTACGATCTGTTTCTCCCAAACGGGTGCAGAAAAAACAGAGAGGCGGCAGAGATTCTTAGCGAACCGTCATAAATTTCATCTGCTGCGATTTGATTTGAGCACGTATTTTTTCCATTATAACAGGCTGGATACTACCCTGCATAAAGTTCAGGGGGGTACGCTCTGCCATCATTTTGGCACGCATCTGATCTTTCAGCAGCATAGCAGAGTAGTTTTTGTTGATCATCTCCTTCTGCATCTGAGTTAATAACTGATCAACTGTTGTCGCAACGGTGCTGGTGTCCACCTGTACTGCAGAAGCGGAACTCGTCATAATACTAGCCATAATAAAACCGGCAGCAGCTAGTCCAAGTGCAAATCTAATTATTATTTTCTTCATTTTCCTTCCTCATTTTCATATTAAAAATAATTGGATAGTTTTTTATCATATTACTATCCCGTTGATTATTGGGTGCAACCTGTTCGCGCTCGATAATATTTTCCTTTCCTTGTGTTAACGCAAAGAGGTGCGAAAATAGAACTTGGTCGAGAAATAATTTTGCGGAATAATATCATGGAGTGGGCTGGTTTTTTCATGATATTGTCCCAGCAGTTTATTTACAAAAGAATGGTTAGGGAGTTCATCGTGTAGGTTCAAGGCGCAGACGATAAAAATAACCGGCAATGATGCCGTAATTGTTCCAACCAGGGGGATATGCCATGTGTTGATGTGTAGCGAATTTTTGTCACGCATGAGAATGTTGACAATGCAGCCGCTGAAAAAACCTCCTGCCAATGCCGCAATTATGACAGGAATAAGGCCGAATGTGAAAAACGTTGCACCTATATGCATGATAAGGACGGAGCTGACCAAGCTGACTGAAACAAGTAGGCCGTATCCAAGAAAGCATTTTGACAAAGACTTCATGATGACCTTTCCTTTTTCCTTTACAGGAAAAGGCGGATATACAGAGCTTTCTCTTCCCTGATAGGGATTAATTTTTTGTTCTTTTTGACAATACAAGCCGGATCAACCGGCGGTCTGCCAGCTGATCCGGGGTCAGTCTCCGCACCCGCAAGCCACGATGGCTGTAAGTAGAACGATGAGAAATAGACTGAAGAATATGATCATCGGATCAAGCTCCAGATCTCAATTTCAAGATCAATTCTTCAGCGCTGTCAAGAGCAGGGTATCTCTTGTTACCTGAGCAACCGAGTCGGCCCTTTTCTTTTCAGCGATTTGCTTTGCAAAGAGCAGGGTGTCTTTTATAACCTGATTAACTGACTCGGTCCTTTTCTTTTCAGTGACCTTCTGTGTCTGATTCAATAACTGATCAACAGCTGTTGTGCCGGTGTTGGTGTCCACCTGCATTGCAGAAGCGGAACTTGCCATAAGTAAACCGGTAGCAGTTAATCCAAGTGCGAATCTGATTATTATTTTTTTCACTTTCTTTCCTCGTTTTTGTTTGTTGTGTTGAAGGGCTGTTTCCGCACCCGCAAGCCACGATGGCTGTAAGCAGAGCGATGAAAAATAGACCGAAGAATATGATTATTTCTGTATCGTCAAGAGCGGGGTATCTTTTGTTACCTGAGCAACTGAGTTGATCTGTTCCTTTCCAACGAGATAGCCCCCCGGTGAATCGAAGATTGCTCCCATCATGTACGGTTGCATCTTGGTTCGAAGAATGCTCTTCGGCATGCGCTCACCCATCATTCTTTCCTGGACGGAACTGGCCACAGCCGGATCAGAGGATTTTACCCGGATAGTATCTTCAATCATTGCTGCCATCTTCTGGTTGATAATTGCTTGGGTGTCTGCATCCAGTATGGATATTTGACTGGTTATTTCAACATTGAGAGGCTTGCCAACCCTGCATTCCATACAGGTTTCGACGACCGTTGCCCGTTTTCTTTCAGCAGTGGTTTTTTTAATTGTCTCGCTCATCATGGTCATCATACTTTGTTGCATTTTGGGTAGGATCGTTTGATCGGCAAGAATCTTTTGCATATTTCCGTTAATTCCTGCTGTCACTTGCTGTGTAATAAGCTTTTGGGTTTCTTCAGCGAATGTGGCTGCCCAGGTCGGATTCGCGACAAAAAAAAGGCATGCTGTCAGGGCGAGACGATACGTTCGAGTTGTGATTTTTTTTCTACTAATTTTCATTGTGTTCTCTCCTCTTATTGCTTAATCAAGGGGTGTTTCCCTTGGTGTTTATTTTATAGCCCGACAATAACAAAACCTGTCTTAACAGAGCATGAACGTACAATGAACAGGGGATGAAACTGAGGCGAAAAACACATTATTTTAGTGGGTAAAAAGTGCGCATTTTATTCCTCTGGACGCTCTTGAAGAGAGAGGGTTTTTCAGGTGCTGGCAAGGAAGAAAGGGAGAGGTCTTCTTGTATTAACAGCAGAATTTTTCCGGGTATGGTGAAAAAAAACTTGCTTATCTTTGGGAATAGGGTATTACTATAGGTGTAATATTTGTGTAGTCACTGTTTGTAGTTCATGAATTACGAAAAGAATACCGCACAATCTCCTCTGGAGAAGCGTGCGGTTTTTTGTTTGGACACGGTGGCTGCGATCGAGAAGATTTTTTCCCGGGTTCACGAGAAAGAGAGCCTCTCGATTTTTGAATGATTTAAGCGATTCTGCATACTGATAAGGGCTGAATCGCGAACAGTAAGGAGTAGCAGGGAATGGCAGAAGGCACAGTAAAATGGTTTAACGATGCCAAAGGATTTGGGTTTATTGAGCAGGACGGCGGAGCTGATGTTTTTGTACATCATTCCGCAATTCAGGCTGACGGTTTTAAGTCTTTGACAGAAGGAGCACGAGTGAGCTTTGATGTCGTTGACGGACAAAAAGGACTGGCTGCTGAGAATGTTGTACAACTGTAAGGGTTGATTCAATCAGTTGTAAAAACCCCGTAATAGTATATTACGGGGTTTTTTTATGCCCGCAGTGATGCCTCTGTCACAGGAAAAACATTTACGCAAGCAAGCTGTTCCTGTTATAGTGGATCGCATTACGAGAAGAAAAACGAGAAGAAAATCGAGAAAACAACAGGCTGAGCAAGCCGAAAGTATACAAAAAAGCTTCAGGCCAGGAAACTGTTCCTGAACTCTTCCTGCCTGGGTACGTCAAAAGGCTGAAAAACACCCCAGCTCCTTGTGAGTCGCGCCCGTCGCCTTGAACAGGTACGGTTAATGCAGTTTTCCCACCTCTTTTCTGTCCTTACTAATCCTTTCATTTCAGACTAATCTTTGCAGAACTCACCTGCATAACTTTTAGCGAGTAAGCTATGATAACAACAAATAACATAGGACTCTCTTATGGTAAGAGGGTTATTTTCAAAGAAGTAAATATTAAGTTTACGCCAGGTAATTGCTACGGCTTGATCGGTGCGAACGGTGCTGGAAAATCCACCTTTCTTAAGATCCTGTCTGGAGAAATTGATCCAGATCATGGAGATGTTTTCATAACACCGGGGCAGCGAATTGCTATGCTGAGCCAGGATCAGTATGCCTTTGATGAGCACACGGTCATCAATACTGTGATCATGGGTCATAAAAAGCTCTACAAGATCATGGCCGAGCGCGATGCCATCTATGCCAAAACGGATTTCAATGAAGAGGACGGCATTCGCTCTGGTGAACTGGAGGTGCTGTTCGGAGAGATGAACGGCTATGAGGCGGAATCCGAAGCAGCGGTTCTCCTCAAGGGGCTTGGAATCGGTGAAGACCAGCTCCAGAAAAAGATGAAGGAGCTGGAAGGGACTGAGAAGGTCCGGGTGCTGCTGGCCCAGACCCTGTTCGGTACCCCGGACATCCTTCTCTTGGATGAGCCGACCAACCATCTGGATATTGCGACCATTAGCTGGCTGGAGAATTTCCTCTCTCGTTTTCAGAACACTGTCATCATTGTTTCCCATGATCGCCATTTTCTCAATCAGGTCTGCACCCATATGGCAGATATTGATTACGGCAAGATCAGAGTCTATGTAGGTAATTATGAGTTCTGGCAGCAGGCCAGTGAGCTCCATTTTCGCCAGAAAGAGACTGAGAGCAAAAAAAATAAGGCCAAGGAACAGGAACTCAAGTCCTTTATCCAGCGTTTCAGCTCCAATGCTTCCAAAGCCAAGCAGGCAACTTCTCGAAAGAAACTCTTGGAAAAACTGACCATTGAGGACATGCCGGTCTCTTCTCGCAAATATCCTTATATTGAATTTAAACCTGAGCGTCCCTGTGGGGATGTGATTTTGGAGATTGAAGGATTGAGTAAGGAGGTGGACGGTGTTTCCATGTTCAAAGACTTCAATCTGATCGTCAATAAAGGGGACAAGATCGTTTTTGCCGGTCCGAACAGTTTAGCCAAGACCACTCTGTTTCAGATTTTGTCTGGTGAATTGGAACCGGACAGCGGCTCTTTCCGCTGGGGCGTGACCATCACCAGCGCCTATTTTCCCAAGGAGAATGCAGACTATTTTGCCGACCAAGGACTTGATCTGGTCGGTTGGCTGCGCCAGTTTGCTTCGCCTAAAGCGGACGAGAGCTTTGTTCGGGGATTTCTCGGGAGAATGCTGTTTTCCGGTGAGGAGGCCATGAAAAAAACCTCTGTCCTTTCCGGTGGTGAACGGGTGCGTTGTATGCTGTCCCGCATGATGCTCTCTGGGTCTAATGTACTCATTCTGGATGAACCCACCAACCACTTGGACTTGGAGTCCATTACCTCTCTGAATAATGCCCTGACCACCTATTCCGAAGTGGCGCTTTTTTCCTCCCATGATCATCAGTTCGTGTCCACAGTGGCAAACAGGATCATAGAGTTCTTTCCTGATCGTATTGTTGACGAGATGATGGACTTTGATGATTATCTGGCCATACGGGACGGAGATCTGTCTGTGGGTGGCGATTATTCCAATCAAAAGGCTGCCTGAATTCAGGGAAAGGCCGAGACTATGTTCTGAAAACAAATATGATTAAACGATTCCTTATTAAGGCCGGACGAAAATTGAAACGGCTGGCTAGCTCGGGCGAGAAAAAGAAAACATCGACTGCACTTCCCGATCAGAAGGTGTTGCATTCGACAGAGCCGCAGCACACATCTTCCGGAAAAACTGTTAAAACTGTTCAGTCCGCAGCTGCGGACCAGCAGAGAGGTACAAAGGAAGCAGCAGAGGGAGCAAGGCAAAATCGACCGCCTCAAAAGCCGAGAAGGAAGAAACCGCGCTGGACCCTGGATCAGTTTCCAGTGGATCCGGTGGAAGCAAAAGCCGTTTTCATGATTTTTCTCTGTCGCTGGGCCTGATGCATGCCATTGCCGATCTTGGTTTTAAATACTGCACGCCGATTCAGGAAAAGGCCCTGCCCGATGCAATGGCCGGGAAAGATATTATTGCCAGAGCAGGGACCGGGACCGGCAAGAGCGCGGTTTTTCTGATTGCGGTCTTTGCCCGCCTGATCAACGAAAATAAGCAGCACCGGCCAGCCGAGAAAAAAACACCTCTGCGTAAGCCTGGATTTCCCAGGGCTTTGATTATTGCCCCGACCAGAGAATTGGTCATGCAGATTGCCAAAGACGGTCAGGCCCTGGCCAAGTATGCTCCACTGCGTGTTGTAGCTGTCTACGGCGGTACTGATTATCAGAAACAGGAGCGGGTTCTGGCAGAACGTCCTGTTGATGTTCTTGTTGCGACGCCGGGGCGTCTGCTGGATTACGTTTCCAAGAGGATACTCAATCTTCAGCAGGCCGGAATCATGGTTATTGACGAGGCTGATCGGATGCTGGACATGGGCTTTATCCCGGATGTCCGGCGGATTATTTATAAGACCCCGCCCAAAGAAAAGCGCCAGACCATGCTTTTTTCCGCAACGCTGACTGAAGATGTCAAACATCTTGCCTCGCAATGGTGTGTCAAGCCGATTTCCATTGAAAGCGATCCAGAAAAAGGGGCTGTGGAGGCGGTGCGGCAGATTGTCTATACTGTCACCAGTGAGGAAAAATATCATGTGCTCTACAATCTGATCAAGACCCAGGAGCATGAGCGGATCATGGTTTTTACCAATATGAAAAGCGAGGCTGCCCGCCTGAATGATAGGTTGCAGCGGAACGGGATCAATGCTATTTTATTAACCGGCGATGTACCTCAGAAAAAACGCCAAACCAGACTGGAAAGCTTTCGAGGCGGCGATACTGCTGTGATGATTGCGACAGATGTGGCCGGGCGTGGAATTCATATTGACGGTATTAGTCATGTGGTGAACTACACCTTGCCCTATGAGCCGGAAGATTATGTGCATCGGATCGGCAGGACAGGCAGGGCAGGGGAGAGCGGTATCGCCATCAGTTTTGCCTGTGAAGAAGGGGCGTTTCAGCTTCCTGATATTGAAGAGTACATCGGGAAATCCATGGACTGTACTCTTCCAGAAGAAGAGTTGCTGGTGAAGCCACCCAAGAGGACAGCAAGAGGCCCTCAAGGTGGTGGCGAAAAAAGAGGTAGTGGGGAAAAAAGGCGTCGGCCAAGAAAACGGTAGTATTTACTGGGAATAGAAACAGGAGAAAAGAAACAATGAAGTTGATGAAGAGAATTATTGGTGGTGTTGTACTGGTTGGAGTAGCAGTTATGATGTCAGGCTGTCCTGCTCAGGTCGGTAGTGAGCGATGGTGTCAGAATATGCGGGATAAACCCAAGGCAGATTGGTCTGCGGGTGATGCTGTTGATTTTGCAAAGCATTGCATCATAAAATAACGGCGACTATTGCGGGACGGGTGAAAGATAGCCTAGCCTCCCGCAATTTTTGCACATATTGCGCAAGAGTTTCAATCCACGCCCCCGTGAAGGGGGCGACCGGGTGTAGGCCGCAGGGCTCGTCATGTACATAGTGTTTCAATCCACGCCCCCGTGAAGGGGGCGACCAATTGTCATAGCTAAAGAGCTGAGCGCAGTCTTGTTTCAATCCACGCCCCCGTGAAGGGGGCGACCTCCCGTTAGTGCCCCGTCTGTTGATGGGGTCGCTGTTTCAATCCACGCCCCCGTGAAGGGGGCGACCCGATCCGGTTGGATCAGCCAGCGCGGTGCAGGGTTTCAATCCACGCCCCCGTGAAGGGGGCGACCCGGCGACAACGTCACGTTTGATTTTGCTGCCACTGTTTCAATCCACGCCCCCGTGAAGGGGGCGACGTACCATACGGCGTTCTTTCTTTGCGCCCTGGCGTGTTTCAATCCACGCCCCCGTGAAGGGGGCGACTTGCCGGTGCTGTCTTCATATTTTCTTGCAAACGTTTCAATCCACGCCCCCGTGAAGGGGGCGACATGTGTCAATATCAAAACGACAATATTTAACGCCGTTTCAATCCACGCCCCCGTGAAGGGGGCGACAGCCTGCGAATGGTCAGAGTATGGATCAATCATTGTTTCAATCCACGCCCCCGTGAAGGGGGCGACTTGGCAAGCTGGACCAATCCTTTGTAACCGAGCTGTTTCAATCCACGCCCCCGTGAAGGGGGCGACACCATGAGATGCATGAGGCGGCCATCAGGGCGAGAGTTTCAATCCACGCCCCCGTGAAGGGGGCGACTACAGAGCCAGGGGCTTACAGTGGAGTAATTAAGTTTCAATCCACGCCCCCGTGAAGGGGGCGACCGCACTATTCCCCCACTAGCCCTGACCCGCGATGTTTCAATCCACGCCCCCGTGAAGGGGGCGACAGGGCAATGTATGTAAAGCCCACACTATACGCTCGTTTCAATCCACGCCCCCGTGAAGGGGGCGACTGAAATCATATCTCCAACCTCATAAAGACCAAAAGTTTCAATCCACGCCCCCGTGAAGGGGGCGACAAACCCACCGACCAAACAATCAAGACTCATTTGTGTTTCAATCCACGCCCCCGTGAAGGGGGCGACAACATTGACGGCTTCAAGGATGTCAGCCATTTTAGGTTTCAATCCACGCCCCCGTGAAGGGGGCGACAAAAATAGACCAAAACTTTATCCCATTTTTCTTGTTTCAATCCACGCCCCCGTGAAGGGGGCGACCACAATGAGTGGCAGGACATGGCCAGCAGACCATGTTTCAATCCACGCCCCCGTGAAGGGGGCGACCTGTTAAAGTGGATGGTCGGAAGAACCCACGGAAGTTTCAATCCACGCCCCCGTGAAGGGGGCGACGTCCCTCGCACCTGCTATAAGGACGGATGCACCGGGTTTCAATCCACGCCCCCGTGAAGGGGGCGACGGTTAACCGGCGTTCCTGAGCTTGGAGGCCCACTTGTTTCAATCCACGCCCCCGTGAAGGGGGCGACGAGAGTGATTCTTTTTTTGTAGAACGGGCCAGAGAGTTTCAATCCACGCCCCCGTGAAGGGGGCGACATATTATCCCTAAAAAAATCAAGTACGCTGTTCTTGTTTCAATCCACGCCCCCGTGAAGGGGGCGACTGCCTTGCGGGCCGGTGTCCCCGGTCTCGCCCTGTTTCAATCCACGCCCCCGTGAAGGGGGCGACATATAACCGGTGATAGCGATGTCGAGCCGCAAAGGTTTCAATCCACGCCCCCGTGAAGGGGGCGACTGTCGAACTGCAACATGCTGTTATAGCTCGACGAATTACTACGTTTGCGCGAACCGCATTTTTCGGACGCGGTCGCAAAGAACAAAACATGCTCTTTTTCGTAAAAACCTCCTGATTTCAACATGTGCGAACCTCCCGTGTTTTTCTGTCTGTTAGAGGTTCGCGCAAGCGGTTCTGGTAGGGGCGACCGGCGGTCGCCCAGCTAACACAGCATCATAATATCTCCATAATGCCACTTCCTTCCTGGGCCGTCAATCAGACAATCAGCGTACCCTCCTGATCAATACCCTCCTTGGCCCCGATATGCTCGACCCGGTGTTTCCAGTTGGACCCAAGGTTTCAAAGCAGATGCTGGAGCGCGGACAGCATGAGGAGGTCGTCTTCCGTGTACATGGTGTGTTCTCCGGTTGGTTGACTTGGTCATGTTTATGGTCTACTATAGAGTCACAAGATTATTTTTTCAGGAGATATAATTATGCCGCAACTCAATATCAGTGAAGTAAAAAGTCGTTTCTCCGCCACTATTGCACGAGTCGTCGCCGGTGAAACCGTAATTGTCTGCAATCGCAATAAACCGGTTGCAGAGATCATACCTATTAAACAACAGGAGACATTTACAGAACGTCCAGTCGGATTAGGCAGAAAACGCTATCCGAATTTCAAACTTGCTGACAATTTTAATGATCCGTTGCCTGACGATATCCTGGCCTATTTTACAGGCGAAAAGGAATGAGGATACTCTTGGATACCTGCTCCTTTCTCTGGATTTCACTGGAGCCAGAAAAAATATCAGAGCAGGCGATGGCTGCATTTAAACATCCAGAAAACAGTGTTTTTCTCAGCAGCATGACCAGTTGGGAAATCGGTATAAAATTTCACCTTGGTAAACTGGTGCTTCCGGCGGCTCCTGATATTTTCATTCCCACAGAACGAAAGGAGCATAAAATATCTTCTCTGAAGCTGGCGGAAAAAGACACTTTTCATCTTGCCAACCTGCCTGCTGTTCATAAAGATCCGTTTGACAGGATACTCGTCTGTCAGGCCATTGAAAATGGCCTGACCATTCTGACTTCGGATCAGCATATTCAGCGTTATCCGGTGAAAACGTTATGGTAGTCTTCTAGTCTTCGGCCCCGCTGTTTTTCTCTGAACCGGCTGGTTACAACAACTCCTGCAAGGTCACGCCTTCAGGCATCTTTTTGGCAACAGTCACCTTGTAGTCGGAAAATTTTCTTGGCGGAACTGCGCTGTTAATGCGTTCAACTTCGACCAACTCAAACAATTTATGAGCCGGTGCATTGCCCAGCTCGCTGTCATGTTTGAACACGATTAATTTCTGCGCCGCCATTTCACCACGAGCAGCGGAACGGTCATGGTCAAACATATTGATAAGCGCATCCCATAACAGCTGTAAATCATCCCCAGAAAAACCCGTATTGCCAGCTAATGGAGCTGAAATATAACCATGCGCCCGATATAACCCATAGGGAATATAGGTTTTTCGGCCCATAGTTCTGTTGTCGCCGCTTTGTTTCTCCGCCTCTTTAGCCGTTTCAACAGCCATACGGGTGATGCTGGCCTCCATAGGCATTACAGGATCAATACTTTCTGAAAAATTCAACTGCACTGGCCCGCGCACCTGTCCGCAGTTATTTGTTGTGGTGGACATGACGGCCCCGAAGGTACGCACATCAAAAAAATTGGCGCACATCCAATCACGGGCTTTTTTTATCTTATCACCCTTGTCCTTTTCCTCTTTTACTGCCTCGTAGGCAGGGGCTCTGCGTTCAGCCAGCACCGCTTTTTCTTGCACATAGATATTATATTTCCCTTCTCCGCCCTTGCGTAATTCAACGAAATTTCTCACTTTACGTTTCAGGCAAACATCAGTGACAATCCCATGACTGGTTTCAGGATCAATGCGAGGTAAATTGCCGCCATCCGGGTCACCGTTGGGGTTGCCGTTTTTGACATCAAAAAGATAAACAAATTCATAGCGGTTATTTATAGAATCACTCATTTTCTTCTCCTTTGCTGCGTTTACGATAAAGGGCATTTTTCTGCTGGTAATAACCTATGGCGAACAAGCCCTGCCCCTGTAAATCAAGATGCGATGGAAAGGCAGTTATATTTTCCATAATCTTCGCAATATTTTTATCAGAAATGTAACCATACTCGGCTTTCGCAATATGATGCTGGGCCAGACGCAGAAGTCGGGGAAAAACCGTTGCCGGAGTTGCGGAAGCTGCCCCGTAAAATCGGTCTTTAATAGTTGCGTTCACCTTGCCCAAGGCATCAAGCTGGGCTTTTTCCAAAACAGCGAAAAGTCTACCCAGTAAATAGGCAGCATCATGTTTTTGTTCATCCAATGACATTGGAACCTCCAGTTTGTTTTCATAATTTCGGGTTAAAACCGCCTTCAAAATTGCAGCTCGCAAATAGGTTATTCGCTGGTCTGCCCGAATTCTGCCCAAAACACCGTTGTAGAGATTGAGCGGATAGTTCCTTCCTTCCAGAATAGAACGCATCAGGGCACCGCCAAGCAAAGGAGAAATATCCTTGGTCTCCCGTGCCGTCTCTTTGAGCAGATGCCAGATCCCAGGATTTTCCATATCCCGTTCTGAACTCGTCTCCATTTCCAGACAACGGAAATGCTCACCGATCCGGTCTTTGAGTTCATCCACACTGCAATCATGGCGGAAACGCAGGGCCAGCCGGGCCTTGTTCAAAGAAAAACCGAGAATATAAAAACGGACATCGCCCTCATAATCCTGCCAGTCCGGTGTCTTTCCTTTCTTTGCGGCGCGGAGAAATTGCGAAATCTTTTGATTGTCCGCAGCATCATCACCCGGTTGCGGATTCAGGACAAAGCTCATAAATGCCTCCACCGGAGAAACCCGCTCTGTCCAAAACACTGTTACCGCATCGCCAATGGTGAGCCGCTGTTTCTTGCTGCGAAATAAATATTTCAGGGCTGTCGAACTTTTAAACTCATCTATGACATGAATAGGGGCGTTATCCCCCCGCTTTTTATTGTACGACTCATAGGCGTTCTCGTTAAATGAGACCAGAGAAGCACCGGAACCGAACTTAAACTGGGCATACTGTTCCTGAAGATTACCGCTGCTGCCAGTGACCAGGGAAATACCCTGACGATATTTTTTTTGCTCAAGATACTGCTGCCATAAAGCCATAACAGCAGGTCGTTCATGAACAAAGCCCATTTCTCCTTCCAGTTCAAAGGCAATCCATTTCCCATGGGTTCCGCAAATTTCATCCCATAAAGGCAGCTCCGGAGAATTCGCTGGATTCCAGGCAGCCAGAAAGGCTTTGACCGCTAGCACACCGGGATCATCGGATTCTCCGGCAATCTTTTCCACCAGTTCCGTAAAGGATTTTTTATGAACAGGCTTGGCTGTATTTCCAGACATGCCGAAAATATAATCTGCCTTGTCCGCCATAAAATTCGGCGTTTTTTCAGCACCTTTTCCTGAACGAACATTAACCCCGTTGGTATACGGCACTTCTGAAAGCCGATATTCATATTTATTGGCGGCAAGTTTATTACGCAGGTCACGGGGTTCACCCACCAGCTTACCGGAACGGCTCAAAGTAATACTAAAGCCCAATTCTTCACTGCTGAAGCCAAGAGCTGGAATATCCTCGCCAGCCTCTGCCAAGCGATCGTAATAGGCAATCAAGTTTTGAAAAATCATGCCATCGCCTCCTGATTACACTCCACCCTACCGTCTTCCATGATCGCCCGAAAGAAATAGGGCTGCATCTTGTCGGCAAAATCAATATCGTGGAGCATAAATCCCAAGTCACGTTGACCGGTATGAACTGATGCTGGTACATCCTCAACCCAACTGAAATCAGCGGGAAATTCCCGACAACCAAGATAGGGGCGATGAAAGCACTGTCCTTTTTTCGCCCTGCGCTCAAACATCCCCAGATGCTTGCCCGGTTCTCCTTCTTTGTCTTTGGCAGTGAGTTCAAAATGGGCCTCAATCACATATCGTACATCTCGGAGCAATAAAGAGGCCCGCTGCTGGCGGCTCTCCTCAATATATTGATGCACAGGAGAGGAACCATCCTTCATCGCCTTGGAAATACTGCTCATGGGCAGCTTACCCGAAACCTCGTTCCGCCGGATATTTTCAAAACGAATTTCGTTGAGCACATGGATTCGATCCACGATCCAACGGATTTCCGGCTTCCAGTACACCGCCTCCAGTATTCCTCGGGCCGCAGAGGGCGTAATGATGTCATAACTCACCCGCTCAACCTTCATTTCCGGTCTGGTAAAACAGGCGTACTTGCCCCAGACCATCAGTTTGACGCCGTAACTCATTCCGTTGCTACCTCCTATAATATAAAGCCCTGGCCTTCAGGCGGTTGACATTCCAGACCGGTCTTCTTTGAATACAATCCCTCATTTTCCAGCACATAAACATCTAATTCTGGACAAGGCTTTTCCAGCCAGCCCTCTAATTCATTAAACTGATGAGGATAAATCTGAACCGAATACTGTTGCAATTGACGGAGAAGAGGCCCAGGAAATTCCACGTATTTAAGCTGGTTCACGAGTTCTAAAGCCTCATCTTCCAAGGCTATGATAATCGCCTGATTGGCATTTTCAATCATTCTGAATTTGGCAATCTCCGCAAAAGCAAATTCTCCGTTCTGCTGTCCAGCCTGACATGCATCAAGAATATCATCTTTATCCATCCGTTCCTGATTTAACCAAAAATACTCATGAAAATAAGCTGTAATACATTCCGGTTCAATCAGCTTGCCTGCAAAACGAGTAAAAAGCCGCTCCGCACATTGGGAGGTCTGGCGAAAATAACCCGCAGGCTGTTTCTTTTCCGGCTTGTAGATGAACACCTCGCCCATTTCTCGCCGCCCTTCCCGATTGCAGCGACCCGCTGCCTGGGCAATGGAATCCATTCCGGCAAGACCACGAAAAACCACGGGAAAATCCACATCCACCCCGGCTTCAATCAGCTGGGTGCTGACCACCCGGCAGGGCTGAGGATTTTTCGGATTCAGGCGGGTACGTATTTCCTTAAAAATTTCAGTTCGATGCCGGGGATACATTAATGCGCTCAAATGAAAAGAGCCTTCCAGCTCCTTAATTTCCTCAAACAAAGTCAAAGCCTGATCCCTGGTGCTGACAATACACAGCCCCTGCTCTTCCCGACGTAAACGATCAGCGATGTCCTCCTGCGTCGATGGGCCAAGCCACGTCTGCCGGGTACGTTGGAGTTGATTAAAGAGCGAGGGAACATCCTGAATAATCTCTGATTGGTCAAGATCAAGGCCGTTGTTGAAATGCGCCGACTTGCTGATGGCTGGCTGGGTAGCTGTGCAGAGAACAGCGGAAACACCATAATTCTTGGTTAACTCCCGCAACACTTCAATGCAGGGCTGGAGTTTTTCCACGGGGATGGCCTGCACTTCGTCAAAAATAACCACCGACCCGGCAATATTATGTAACTTTCTGCATTTAGAGGTTTTGTTGGCAAAAAAGGAATCAAAAAATTGGACATTGGTGGTCACTACCACAGGGGCATCCCAATTTTCTGCGGCCAGTTTACTTTTCCAATCGGTTGCATCAGGGATAAAATTTGAGTGATGTTCAAGCACGGCTTCATTGCCGAGCATATCCCGGAAGACCTTGGCATTTTGTTCAATAATACTGGTGAAGGGAATCACGTAGATGATTCGGCGGAAACGTTCTTTTTGCTGATTGTGCTGTTTGGCGTGTTCCAGTGCAAAGGCCAGTGAGGCTAAAGTCTTTCCGCCACCCGTGGGTACTGTCAAGGTAAACAGGCCCGGCTCTTGTTGAGCTGCTGCAAGGCAGTCAGCCAATACTTTTTCGCGAATATCATTAACTTTTGATGGATTGGCCTTTTCACGCAAGCAATCAAATTGCCCCCAAAACTGACCATGCAGTTCCCCCAGAGTTGCTTTGTCTTCTCGCTGCTTCGCTTTTTCGGGCTGCATAAATCCCTCGGTATCCAGGCGATCCGCATCAACCAGACAGGAAAAGAGCATACGGATAAAAAATTGGAGTTGGAAACCGAATAGTTTGGGATCTGGAGGAAAAGGCAGTTGAGACGGTATCTGAAAGTGCGGCTCAAAGGGGAACAGAACATCTTTGAGCTGCTTATCTTCAATTCTGTATCTCAGACCGCTTTTTTTATCATTAGACCAGTTTTGTAAACCGCCATGATGCCCGGCAAGACAGTAAGCCAGCAGTTTTCCAGCCTGATCCGACAGCTTGTACAGATGTTTGGCGGCAAAGGTGGCGTGGTCTCTTCTCCAGCCAGGATCAAAATAGGGGGAAAACTCATCTTCAATCTCATTGGCCCAACGTAAATATGCCTGAAACTGAAGGCTTCCCTTGCCAAGGTCGTGAAATTTACCCGCTACTTCGCCCCATTGGCCTGCATTAAACTGGTCTGCAAATGATTGGCATAATTGAGCCACATTATCAAGATGAGCTTCAAGAGACTGCCATTCTTCAAGGGAATGGTCTTTACGACTATGGGCGTAATATTTCTTATTCATGAAATGCAAGTCATGTTGAGAGGTTGGGGGAAGGGACAGGACGTAGGCTAAACCTAGTGAAAAAAATAAAAAACCTTTTTACAAATACAACTTTCGAGAAATATTGCAATATTTTTTGAGCGGAATGTTAGCATGAAGAACTCATGCAAAAGGCTTTAATGCTTTCGGATGGTATCCGATGAAAGAGCGGTCTGATCTGAAGAAATCAGAGTTGCGGTGCTGTGGTACAGTGTGTGCCGTAGAATATGATTATTTCGACTGATGCGGCTCGTGCTGTCCGCATCAGTTCGGTTTTTCCCCTGGTGATTATACCTTGAGGGTACGTAAATTCACCTTATATTAGTGTCAGGTATAAGGTGCAGGGGAGGGGATAGGATTACTTCACGCTTTCTGTAGGGTACTCAGCTCCCATCCAAGCAAAGATACCGCCAGGATGGCGCAATACCTTGGTGTAGCCCATCTTTTTTGCCCACATTGCTCCGTTATGACTGCGGGTGCATTTGACAAAACCGCAGTAAACCACAATGGTTTTGTTTTTATCCGGTCCCAATAAGGCTGCATAATCATCCTGGCTTTTTCCGTCTGTTTCCTTGGTGTCCCAGGTTTCCATGAGCGAAATCGGGAAGAGGAACTGCTTGGCACCGGGAATGTGGTTTTTCTTATAGCTGTCCTCATAGGGCATGGTGTCTATGATCAGAATGTCCTTGTTCGAGTCGATGAGTTTTTTCAGTTCCTCTGTGGTGATCAATTCGTAATCGCCTTGTGCGGTTTCACGGGTCAGCTTGACCGCTCCCTGCTCCTTTTCGACCTCTTTTTCAAATTTGTTTTTGCCAAATCCGAATGCCGAGGCTGAGGTTGCTCCTAAGGTTAGAAAGGCTCCAACCGTTATCCAGGTAAAAATTTTCTTCATTTCATACATTGCGTTCTCCTTTTCTTGGATTTATTTTTTCCCGTTGTTTCGGGAGGTATCTGTTTAAAAAGGAAATGCCTTCAGGCTGCGTAGGCTCATTACCGAGGTTATAGAGGCGGAGCCGATACCAGCGATACCAATAGAGGAAGAGACATCCTGCCAGCATCATGAGATCCCTGTATACGGCCTGATGTAACCCCTGAGCCGAGGCGTGTTGTTGATCTCCTGAACCGAAGCAGCCGCAATCAACAGCAAGCCCGAGCTGAATACCGTAAAGAAGAACAGCGATAAACAGAATCAGGAGCAGGGTGATTCCGGTAAGGCCGCCTCGAAGGTCCAGCAACAGGGCAAAGGCTGCAATGAGCTCGGCTGTAACCAGAAGGAATGCTGTTGGCAGGACAAGTCCTTCCGGTACCAAGCCGTAATCACTAATGGTCAGGGCAAACGAGGGCAGGGCAAAGAGCTTGCTGCCACCTGCATAGAGAAAAAGACCACTGATCAGCAGGCGAATGGTATGGTACCCACGCCGTAAAACGGTATTGATCAGCATGTTCGCCACCTATTGCAGAACGTGATTGCGTAGATACAAGGCGGGATTCTGCTTGATATTCCGCTGTAAGGCGGGAGGGAGTCAAAAAGAGTTGACAGCTTCATCCGTAAAGTAATCCGGTAATGTTCAGCCTCAGCCTGAATCGGCAGGCATTTCATTTCCGAATTCTTGAAGACGATGAAGCCCGAGAGAGAAAGGGCGGGTTCAGGAAAGCAGAAGAGGAAATGCATTTGCCGTCAGCACACCCAACCTGGGCGACCTTGTGAGACAATTTCCTCAGTATTTTGTGAGTAAGTGCATTAATTTTCCTGATGGTTGATGACGTTGAATGATGTGTTTTGGATGTCTATAAAACAGATTTGGTGAGCAGTCAATGGGAAATCCGATTATACTTAATTTGGCTGAATGGCTCCCTACAGGGAATCTGTAAAGGACAAGAGGCCATTGCTAGGGCAATTTTTTCTTTGATGTGGAGATATGATACGCCTTGAAGAATAATTCGATAAGAGGTAGCAGAGAAGGGGGGAGAACATGCGTAAGTTAAAAGAAATTTTTGACCAGAACAGGAGATGGGCAGACAAGGTACGGGAGTCTGACCCTGATTTTTTTAAAAAACTCTCAAAGCAGCAAAATCCCGAGTATCTCTGGATTGGTTGTGCAGATAGCCGTGTGCCTGCAAACCAGATTATTGATACGCTTCCCGGCGAAGTCTTTGTTCACCGTAATATCGCAAATATTGTGGCGCATTCAGACTTAAATTGTTTGTCCGTTATTCAATATGCTGTAGATATTCTGAAAATAAAACATATTATCGTCTGCGGCCATTATGGTTGTGGTGGTATTCGAGCCGCTTGGGAAGATAAAGAGCATGGGCTGATTGATAATTGGCTCAGGAATATTAAAGATGTTCAACGTTTTCACCAGAATGAACTTGATAGTCTTGCCAGCGAGCAGGAAAAGATAGATCGTCTCTGCGAACTGAATGTCATTGAACAAGTCGTGAATGTCTGTCAGACAACAATAGTTAAGGGGGCATGGAAAGCAAATCAAGAGTTAGCAGTTCATGGATGGATCTACAGCATTAAAGACGGTATATTGAAAGACTTGAATATCTGCATAACCAAGCCGGAAGAAATCCCCAGTACCCTGTAGGGCTATCAAAGAACGCCTCGAATGGACAATCGACCGACTGGAGGAAAATTTCGCCAAGAATGCGGAACTGGCTGCTGCCGGGTGATTTTTCTGCCGGAGCAGAGCGGAGTTGACATGTCCCTACTGAACCTGTACAGTAAAAGTGTACATAAAAAACTTCGGAGGCATTATGTCAATTCAAACAACCTACACCCATGCCCGCTCAAAGTTGGCTTCCCTGCTCAATGAGGTGACAGAAAACCGTGAGGTGGTGATCATCCAACGACGGGGGCACGAAGACGTGGCACTGATCGCTGCGGATGAGTTGGCAGGTATGCTGGAAACAGCCCATTTGCTTCGATCTCCCAAAAACGCTAAACGACTGCTTGCCGCGCTTGATCGGGTAAAGGTCAGGACATCGGGTTCTTCGCAAACACTTGATGAACTGCGGAGCGAGGTCGGGTTTGAGTAAACGCCGCAAAAAGACCAGCAAACCCTTGGCGGCAACTTCTCTGCAAAGGGAATCTGTCTTTCAGCAAGAGTTCAGGGAGGATCTGCGTTACTGGGTTGAACCCGACCGTAAAACAGCACTTCGCATCTTTCAGCTGCTTGAGGCGATCATGCGGGATCCGTTTCAGGGCATTGGTAAGCCGGAACCGCTGAAATTTCTTGGCTCAGGCGTCTGGTCCCGACGGATTACCCAGGAACATCGGCTGGTCTATGTTGTCGGCCATGAACGGATTGATTTTGTTCAGGCTCGTTATCATTACTGATGCGCCAACAGAGTGATAACTGAACCATTGCGACCCGTTATTCCCGGATGCCCCTGTTTTTTTGTGGCCCTGCGGTAGGAAAAGAAATTCTCGTTACACACAGTACAGATCCCCATCGCCTCAATATTTTCATCAAGCACCCCAGCTTTCCTCAGCTGCCAACGGCTGATCGCCCAAAAATCAAAATAATTTGCTGTCACCTGCCATTGGTGAAAGGGCAGGGGGAGTTCTTTTGCATAATGAAGAAATTCCGCACAGCAAGGGCCTAAAGAAGGACTGATCACGGCCCTCAGATCTTCAGGCAAGGTGCCGAAGTGCTCCTGCATCGCCCTGACGGTTTTGGCAATAATATTGGCCACACTGCCTTTCCAGCCGCTATGCACTGCGCCGATAACCTTGCGCTGCGGATCATGAAGCAGCACAGCCTGACAATCAGCCTGCTGAATAAGCAAGCCCACCCCCTTTTGCCCGGTAATGAGAGCATCGGTATTTTTATATTCCTGATCGCAGATAATATCTTCCACAACCGTCACCTGATCACCATGAACCTGCACTGCGGAAACAAGATGCTGCACATCAAGATGCCTTTTCACCTTCTCTCTGTTATCCCGGACCGCAGCTGGGTTGTCACCAACCGAGAAGCTAAGATTCAGGCCGGTAAAAGGCGACGCACTGTTTCCTCCCTGACGGCTGAACATAGCGTGCGGGGTGGTGATGAGCGGGGAAGTGGAAAAAAGCAGGTCAGGCTGCAATTCAGGCTGCACTGGTGATGAAATGTCCTGCAAGGGTCGGTTTTCCATTTTTTTACTTGTGGCGTCTCTGGGCAAAGGAAAAATAAGGAAAAGGGGAGAGCCTAGTGACTCTCCCCCTTAAAATACCTCTTTTCGGTATAGCATCATAGGGGCAACGGCGCACCGTGCCCCTATTCCTCAAAATAATCGGTCTAAAAAAAGACATCAAGGGTTACGTACACCTGATCAGCACTGTCCACCGGCACTACAGAACCAGACTCTGTCGCCATACTCAGAGAAGCGGTCATCATGGCAGCGTCATCGGTGTCATACGGTTTGGTATTCCAGTCGTTTCCGGTGTAATCATACTCATAATGCTGATAACCCAAGCGGACAAAGGTCTTGGCGTACTCGGAAATCGCTTCTCCGGCAGGGAGATCGTAAACCATGTACAGCTCACCGACATGACCTCGGGCTGCCAGCTTGGCCAGGTACAGATCATCATGTCCGGGGTTGAAGGCAATCCAATATTGGGAGCCGTAGTTATACTCGGCACCGATTTTCAGACCCATGCCTGGGAGGTCATAACGAATACCCGCGTACAGGGAATATCCGCTTTCACTGTCTGTGGTTGGTCGCCAATTTGGATTAGGCATCATGCTGCCGTCAGCCTGCATAACCATAGAGGTGGCATAATCGTTGAACATGCCGTGACCGCCTGGATCAGTCATGCTCCAGCCGCCTGAGAGGAAATAGGTGTAATCACCTGTTTTTGCCTGGTAAACAGCAGAGGTGTGGTAAAGGTTCCCTTCAGTATAATTGGTTGCCCGTTCGTCCATCATGGCATGAAAATCATCATCCAGAAAATTCGGACGCATAAACATATTCATTGCAATAAAGGATTGGAAATAGAGCAGACGATCCTCTGTCTCCATGATATCCCAGCTTATGCCGGTGAAGTCGGTGTCATCCAGGGGGAAAATATCCGTGGAGCCATGATAGGTTGCAGCGTCCCACTGAACGCCGTTTTCAAATCCCCGGCCATAGCAGTAACGGATACGTCCGCTGCCCATGGATTCGTTCCCCCAGTCATAGGCATACCCTAGGGTGGCGCCGTCAAAGGCATACTCCATCTGAGCCGAGGCCGTTGCCATACGTTTGTCTACGCCAAGACGAACTTGTGTAGGCATACCGTCCGTGGTTGGTCGACGACCGATGGAGAACCAGAAAGAACTGTCGCCGATATTGGTCCAGTTCACATAGGCTCGATCCACCCGCAGGGCGTTGTCAGCAGGTGTCCGGGTTGAGTTGCCGTCAAACTGGGGCCACCAGGTATTCATATCGTTCCTGGCGTAGCTTTCCATACCCCAGGTTTTATACATAGCCAACCGTCCTTTGAACTTCATGTTTTCAGTGGCCTTGACTTCCATATTCAAACGAAAACGATTGGTCAAAAGCGTGTCATTGCCATACTCACGTCCGCTTTCCAGTGTCCCGGTTGCAGGGTTGAGGTAATCAGCACCTGTTGCGCTGTACGAATCGAGACGAGAACGAAAATCTCCGGTCAAGAGGAATCGTGACGCAAGATCCCAGGCCTCGGAGCGCTCTTCAAGAAGTTCGTCCATGTCCTCCAGTTTGCTCTCCATGTCTTCAAGAGTTTCATTCATGGCCTGCAATTTTTCATCATTTTCAGTAACAATCTCATTTTTTCGGGCAAGTTCCTCCTGCAACAGATCGACCTGTTGCGCTAACTCTTCAACTTTTCCGTCAGAGATATCAGCTGGCGCTTTCACTCCTCCTGCCATTGCAGCGGCAGGCAAAGCAATCATTCCGGCAAGCGTCAGTATTGAAAATGTTTTTTTCATATTATCCTCGTGTTAATCTTTATGACTGTGCAGTCTGAGCGGGTTCCTATATAGTGAGTATAAGCTATTGGCATGAGCCGTTACAAAAGAATAATTTAAATTTTTGAACTTTCTTGTTGTGTCTGTTCTGCAAGGCAACAATCCAATAAAAGCAGTTGACCCCTGCGGTTAAGGAGAATATACTTAATTCTTCTTGAGCAGTAATATAATAGCTATTCAGTTGCTATCCTTAATATAATAGATGAGTGTCAGATAATGAATTTTGAACCGAAATGGATCGCCTGGGAAATCACCCGTCGTTGCAACCTCAACTGTGTGCATTGCCGGTCTTCTTCCGAGCTTGATATTGCCGGTCATCCTGATTGTTCTCTTGAAGAGGCAAAACGCATACTGGATGATATCAAATCCTATGCTGATCCAGTCATGGTCCTCTCAGGCGGGGAACCGCTTTTGCGCCCTGATGTTTTTGATATTGCCTCCTATGGGACCGGCCTCGGTCTGCGAATGTGTCTGGCAACCAACGGCACCTTGGTCACCGAAGAAATCTGTCGCAACATTAAAGAATCCGGCATCAAAATGGTTTCTCTGAGTCTGGACGGTTCCACTGCTGAAGTCCATGATAATTTTCGGAATCAACTCGGAGCCTTTGAAGGCACCATGAATGCTATCCGGCTGTTTAATGAACACGGTATTCAATTCCTTATTAACTCTTCCTTTACCAAGAGAAATAAAACCGAAGCACCGAAAATTTACGATCTGGTTAAAAAACTGGGTGCCACGGCTTGGTATTTATTTATGATTGTCCCCACCGGGCGCGGTGAGGAGATCATGGAGGAGCTGATTCCAGAGTCGGAATACGAGGATATACTGAACTGGCATTATGATATGGAAAAAGAAGAGCAGGAGATGCTGGTGCGTCCGACCTGTGCGCCCCAGTATTATCGGATAGTGCTCCAGCGCTCCAAGGCCGAGGGCGAAAAATTTCAACGCCGCTCCTTAAAATTTTCTACTGGCGGGTCCAAAGGATGTCTGGCAGGCCAGCTGATTTGTCTTATCGATGTTGATGGTAATGTGCTGCCGTGCAGTTATTTTCCAAAGTCCGGCGGTAATATTCGCGAGCAGTCTTTTCAGGATATTTGGGAAAATTCAAAGCTTTTTCTGGAACTCCGCAATTTCAAAGGGTATAAAGATAACTGTGGACGTTGCGAGTATGTCAATGTCTGCGGCGGCTGTCGGGCCCGGTCCTATGCAATGACCGGTGATTACCTGGCCCAGGAGCCCTTTTGCACCTATCAGCCTCGAAGCTGAGCCGATTTTTTTCTAACCAGAACTCATGTAAAATATAATGAACGATACCTTTCTGAAGGCCTGTCGCGGCGAAAAAACCGAATATACCCCGGTCTGGTTCATGCGTCAGGCTGGACGCTATCTTCCCGAATACCAAGCTGTCCGCAGCAAACTGACCTTTCTCGAACTCTGTAAAAAACCAGAGCTTTGTACCGAGGTCACTCTTCAGCCCATTGATATTTTCGGCTTTGACGCAGCAATTCTCTTTTCAGACATCCTTATTGCGATGGAGGCGATGGGGATGGAGCTGGAATTTCATGAGGGACGAGGACCTGTCTTTCCAGACCCGGTTCGTTCCCAGGCTGCTGTGGACCGGCTGATTGTTCCTGATCCGGATGAGACCATGCCCTTTGTCATGGAAACCATCAAGTTGCTGCGCAAAGAACTTAAGGTTCCGCTGATCGGCTTTTCTGGAGCTCCTTTTACCCTGGCAACCTATCTGATTGAGGGCGGATCATCCAAGGTCTTTCTGGAAACAAAAAAGATGGCCTTCCAGGAACCGGAAATGTATCATGCCCTACTGCAAAAGATCACTGAATGCACCAGCCTCTATCTCCAGGCTCAAGCCCGGGCCGGTGCCCAGGCCCTGCAAATTTTTGATTCCTGGGCAGGAATTTGGGCCCCGCATGATTATGCACGCTTTGCTCTGCCCTATGTGCAGTCCATTATTGCTGACCTGCGTAAGATGACCGATGTTCCGATTATCTACTTTGCCAATAACGGCTCCACCCTGATTAACCATACCAAGACGGCTGGCGCTGATGTGCTCGGCCTGGATTGGCGCATCAATATCGGTGAGGCCGCCAAAATGGTAGGCGACCATGCCGTGCAGGGAAACCTTGATCCGGTGGCTCTTTTTCTGCCGCAAAAGGAACTGGAACAGCAGATCAAAACAATTATTGACGATGCTCAGGATGCCAAGGGGCATATCTTCAATCTGGGGCATGGCATTCTTCCGCAAACTGACCCGGACAAGGCTAGGATTGCTGTTGAGGCCGTTCATCGTTTCAGTGCGCGATAATTCTTAGGTCCGGCAAGGAGCGTTCTCGTTATGCAAACTCTGGACATTCCGGATACCCCGAAGATTCCGGGTATTGACACCTGCATTGCTCTGATGGAGCAGTATGCAATGCTGCCGAATATCCGTCGCCACTCCTTGCTTGTTGCCCAGATTGCGGAACTGCTTGCGCAGCGTCTCCATGAGAGTTTACCGGCAGGGCAGGCTCCTGATCAGGATTTCTGCATAAATGGTGCCTTGCTCCATGATATCGCAAAAACGCCCTGCCTGAAGGACGGTTGTGATCATGCTGCGACCGGTGCGGAAATCTGCCGAAGACATGGGTTTCCTGAGATAGCCGAGATTGTAGCTGGCCATATAATTCTCCAGGATTTTTCTCCAGAAAGATACAGGCAAGGTTTGTTTCAGGCTAGGGACATTGTCTACTATGCGGATAAACGGGTTCGACATGATGCCATTGTGAACTTGGATGAACGGCTGGAGTATATTCTGGAGAATTACGGGGAAAACGACGAACGCGTCCAAGGATTAATACGAGATAACTTCAGGAGGTGCGAGCAACTGGAGGACTTTCTTTTCAACTTCCTTGATTTTTCCCCTGAGCAACTTGGCAGCAAGGTTGAACAATATACCAGCCAAAGCTCCTTGGTCGGACGACTTCTTTAGACCTCCTTGCTTAGGCAGAAAAAATATTAAGGTGGAAGATCCAGAGTCTATTCGCTAAGGCTTTTCTCATAGAGAATCTGATCAGAATAGCTTTTTAGATCAATACCAGGGGAATTTCTTCTGAAGCAGCTTGCCTCCCCTTTAAAAAATACGTATATTAAAAAGAGTAGGAAAAAATACTCCTGTACATTCCCATGATATCATGACAAAAGCTCTCGGCAAATACGTCGAAACCATATATCAAAATGCCTCGCCCAAATTAACGAGCAGATAATAACGGAGTAATCAACTGTGGAAATATTTTTTCTCGGTGTCGGAGAGACCTGTGACACAGCGCATGGCAACAGCTCCTCTATATTGACAACAAGTAACGGTACCAGGATTTTACTGGATTGTGGTTTCACTGTGCCGCACCAATACTTCCGTATTGTTGAGGATCCAACCCGTCTGGATTATGTCTGGATTTCTCATTTTCACGGTGATCATTATCTTGGCCTTCCCCTGCTGTTTCTTCGTCTTTGGCAAATGGGTCGTACGCAACCGCTTTCTATTATCGGCCAGAAAGGTATTGAAGAATGGGTTATGAATCTGCTGGAAATGGCCTACCCTACCTTTAGTAAAAAAATTGGTTTTTCCCTTGATTTTAGTGAGATATCTCCAAGAGAAACAGCGCACATAGCAGGGATGGACTGGTCCACAGCATTAACCCAGCACACCCAGTACAATCTCGGTCTGTTGCTCAAAGACGGGAATAAAAAACTCTATTACAGCGGTGACGGACGGGCGAACACCCGAGTGAGAAGGTTGATCCAAGGTTGTGATTTTGTTATCCACGAATCATTTAACATGGTTGATACCTATCCCTATCATGGTTCCATCACCAGCACCCTGAAGTTGGCAGATGAAATGGAGGTCGGCCAGGTTGCCTTGGTTCATCTGGAACATAGCCTGCGTAAAAACGAGATTGATACCATAAAACGAATTGTGCAGGATAGGCCCAATACTCTGCTACCGGTCGCCGGGGACCGTCTGAGTTTCTAATCTGCCTTGCTGTCGGGCGCAGCGGCCTCTTGTCTTTTCTGCAAAACTCGGTACAGGAATATAATAAATATGACATCCAGAAGAATACAGGGATTGAAGGTACTTCTTTTCTCCCTGATTATCCTCTCAATGCTCCCGGTAACGGTGATAGCAGGTGGCAGAAAGCCTCACTCGAAGCCCATTCCCCCCAAAAAAAAGCCTGTTCTCCGCTCCGATGCAATGGTTAAAGCGCCACCCAAGTATATCAGGATGGCGGATAATTTTTTTGTTTTTTACGATCCCTCCACAGCTATGGCGGTGCCCTATAAAAACACCGGTATGACCCGATTGGAGATGTCCAAGCAGATTCTGCTGAAGAGTAATGCCGCCATGCCAGACCTGCGCTGGCAAACCGGTCTCTACCCCCATTGGAAGAATGTGATGTGGCTTCCAGCCTCGCCAGGCAGTTTTCATCCCTACTATGTCTTACAGAATTACGATAAGGATAAATTCGCCTCCGCTTTGGGTAAACTGCCGGTGATGAGTTCAGGCCCACCCATGCTGCAAATGTCTTTGATGAAGCTGGAGTACCTCTTAGGGCTTCCCGGCCGCACGGAGGTTTTCCTTTTTACCAATGGCGAGGATGCTCGATTCAAAGGAGTTGATGAGCCTGCGCCCTTGGCACAGGCTGAAATGCTGGCCCGGAATTACGATATCTGCTTTACCATCATCAGCAGCGCAACCACTCCGAAGGCGGATAGACGGCTCCATAAAATAGCTGCGGTAAACGACTGCTCACAGGTTGTTGATTTTGATACGGTTGCCGCCCATCCGGAATATTTGTTTGGGCGTTTATACATGACGCCGGACGGTCTTTTTGAAAACGTCCTGTTTGCCTTTGACAAGGCGAATATCCGTAAAAAACACCGAAAAACCTTGAAGAGGTTGGGGAAGTATCTTTTGGAAAACCCAACGCATTATGCAGTTCTTTCCGGCTTCTGCGATATTATCGGGCCAGAAAAATACAATATGCGCTTATCCCAACGTAGGGCAGAGAGCGCGCAGAAATATCTGCTGAATCATTTCCCGGCTCTTACTAAGGAACGCATTCTCCTTTATTGGTACGGTTATGCCCATCCAGTGGCCTCGAATAAGACCGCAGCTGGTCGGCGATTAAATCGTCGGGCTACTATTATGATCCGTAAGGGCTTCTGAACGAGACTACTTCTAAACAAGAGCCTAACCTGACTATGAAAACGGATTTTCTCCTCACCGACATCTGCCTGCCTGACCCATCTGGAGATGCCGGGGATTACCCAATAAAAACAAACTACTGCATAGCTGTTCAGGAAGAAAGTATTTGCCACATCGGACCGGCAAGTGAGTTCAACACGATTGAGGCAAAAAACGTCATCAATGGCCACGGACAACTGGCCTTGCCCGGCCTGATTAACGGCCATTGTCATGCACCCATGACGCTCTTTCGCGGCTTGGCTGATGATCTCAGTCTTGCAGACTGGCTCAATGAGCATATCTTTCCTGCTGAGGCCAAGCACGTAACACCGGACATGGTCTATTGGTGCAGCAAACTGGCTGCTGCCGAGATGATACTGTCCGGTACCACGACGGTTGCGGACAGCTATTTTCATGAGCATCATGCAGCCAGAGCCTTTGCCGATGTTGGCTTGCGGGCAGTTGTAGCCCAAGGAGTCATTGATTTCCCTGCTCCCGGTGTTCCTGATCCTCAAGAAAAAATCAACCATGCCGCTGAATTCCTTTCTCAGTGGCGGGACCACCCCCTTGTTTCCCCGGCGGTTTTTGCCCATTCTCCCTACACCTGCTCTTCAGAAACTTTGGTGGCCGCAAAAGAGCTTGCCCGCTCGGAAAATGCCCTGTTTTTTATCCATGTAGCTGAGACCGAACAAGAAGCTGAGATGATACAGGGAAGGTTGGGCGATTCACCTGTTCGTCACATCCATAAATTAGGAATCCTTGACTCCGAGACTGTTTGTATTCATGCTGTCTGGCTTGACGAGCAGGATCTGGACATCCTCGCTGAAACCGGGGTAGCTGTTGTGGTCTGTCCCCAGAGCAATCTCAAGCTGGCCTCTGGAACAGCTCCGCTTCAGGCTCTGCTTGCGCGTGGTATTCGGGTGGGCATTGGTACAGACGGAGCTGCAAGTAATAACCGTCTTGATTTGATTCAAGAAATGGATATCTGTGCCAAGTTGCACAAACTACGAAACCTTGATCCAGTGGCGGTTCCGGTAGATAAAATTATAAATATGGCAACCAGGGATGGTGCTTCTGTGCTTGGTTTGCAAAAAAAAAATTGGGCAACTGGAGGTGGGGAAAAAAGCAGATATTATTCTGGCCAATCTCGATGCACCTCATCTTCAACCTGTGCATGGCTCGGGTCTGCCGATTTATGCTGCCCAAGGGTCGGACATTCAAACCGTGCTGATTAACGGGGCACTGGTGATGCAGGATCGTAAAATTCTCAGCTTTGATCTGAAAGAAACCCTGGAGCAGGTTCGACGGTTGGCTGATCAGGTAAAAAAGAGTCTCTGATAGTGGGCAGATCCTTGGCAATCTGAGGTGAGAAGAACCCGACCTTTTTTATAAAAAAGTAAAAAGAGTGTCATAACTCATTGCACTCAGGACGTAAGAGAGGGCAGCAATATGTCAGACGACAGCTACACGGAAGTTACCAATCAGTCATGGTTCAGCCGCATCGGCGGGGCCATCAAGGGAATCATCTTCGGTTTTATTTTGTTTATTATCGCCTTCCCGCTCCTGTTTTGGAACGAGGGCAGGGCGGTAAAGACCTATAAAACCCTGAAGGAGGGCGGTGGTGCTGTGGTCAGCGTTCTTCCCGATCAGGTTGATGCCAACAACGAGGGTAAGCTGATTCACCTAACCGGCAAGGCCACCACCGAAGACATCCTGACTGATTCGGTTTTTGGGGTATCGGACAATGCCCTGCGGCTGCGGCGCAACGTAGAAATGTATCAGTGGAAGGAAAGCTCGCAGAGTGAGACCAAGAAGAAACTTGGCGGAGGCACCGAAACTGTGACGACCTACTCGTACAGCAAGGAATGGAGCGATAGTCTCATCCGTTCTTCCAGCTTTAAGAAATCGGGAGAGCATGAGAACCCCGGTGCCATGCCGTATGTTGCCGAGGAGCAGACTGCCAACAGGGTCACTCTGGGTGCCTTTACCCTGTCCTCGTCTCAAGTCAACCGGATCAATCGGTTTGAGCCCCTTTCCATAGGCAGCGATACACAGTCGCCAGAGAGCCTAGATAGCAGAATGATACGGCAGGCGAATGGTTTCTATCTCGGTGAGAATCCCGCCTCGCCGCAGGTCGGCGATGTGCGGATTCAATTCGAGTCAGTAGCCCCGACCGAGGTGAGCATCGTTGCCCAACAGAACGGCAGCGGGTTACGACCGTATCACGCCCAGGCCGGAGGCGATATTGAGCTCCTTCAAATCGGTGCGCATACAGCAGAAGCTATGTTTCAGAAGGCGCAGAGCGATAACACCTTCCTGACTTGGGTACTGCGGGCTGCCGGTTTTATCCTGATGATGATCGGCCTGAGCATGATCTTTAAGGTCTTTTCGGTCCTGGCCGATGTTCTGCCTTTTCTGGGCAGTATTGTCGAAGCGGGCACCGGCTTTATCGCCTTTCTGCTTTCAGCAGTATTGTCGCTGATTACTATTGCAGTGGCTTGGATTGTCTTCCGGCCTTTGCTGGGCATCATCCTGTTGGTTATTGCCGTCGGGTTGATTGTGCTTATCGGTGGAAAAATTAAGGCAGGAAGAAAGGCCAGGGCTGTCCCTCCCGGAGCTGTGCCACCGCCTCTGCCACCTGCTGCGGCATAGAGGGCTGTGTCGAGACGGGAGTAGTAGAGTGGGCAATGGATAATAATCTGAACAACGTTGGCAACGCGGCAGATTTTTTATCAGAACAGGTTTGGACGGACAAGATATTGCCCACACTACCACTCTTAAATTGAATTAACGGGAAAATCATTTTCCGTTAATTTGTACTTTTTCTTCCCCCGCCAGTACCAAATACGCTTCCATCCTCTTCCGCTCGAACTCCTCTCTCCCCGCCACAAATATCTCTTTACTCCGTTCTATCAGGAAATAGAACACCGGTACCACCACCAAAGTCAGGAAGGTGGCCACCAACAGGCCGAAGATAACCACTATGGCCATGGACTGCCACCACTGGCTGGACTCGCTGACCCAGGAGATGCACAGGTTGCGGAAGTCGTAAGACACCCCGGTGACCATAGGAATTAGGCCGAGGACGGTGGTCACGGCAGTGAGCAGAACCGGGCGCAGGCGGGTCGCTCCGGCAGAAATCACGGCCTCCAGCAGGGCAAAGCCATTTTCCCGCAGCTTATTGGTGTAGTCGATCAGCACGATGGCGTTATTCACCACCACCCCGGCCAAGGAGATCACCCCTATGCCGGTCATGATGATGCCGAAGGGCTGGCGGTAGAGCATCAGGCCGAAAAAGGCCCCGCCCATAGACAGCATCACCGAACTCATAATGATAAAGGGCTGGCTCACTGAGTTGAACTGGGTCACCAGAATCAGGAAAATAAAGAAGAGGGCAATAACAAAGGCCTGGCTGAGAAACTCCTGGGATTCCTGCTGGTCCTGGTTTTCTCCGGTAAAACGAGCTGTATAGCCTGGCGGCAGGTGCATCTTGGCCAGCAGTTTCTCAGCCTGCTCCCTGACCACGGGTCCGGGGATTTTGGTCTCATCCACATTGGCCTTAACCGTCACCGTGCGCTGGTTATTGATCCGGTTGATATTGCCCAAAGAACCGGTGTAATCCACCGTTGCCAAGGTGGAAAGCGGACGATGACTCCCGTCGGTGTCGGGATCATGAACTCGCGGAGTACATTATCGACCTGGCGGTCCTTTTTTGGCAGCTGGACCGTGATGTCGTAATCTTCATTGCCCTCCCGGAAGGAGGAGATTACCAGCCCATTATAGGATGTCTTGATGACAGAGCCTATTGCGCTGGTCGTCAAGCCGAACAGGGCAGCCTTCTGTCGATCAATTTTGATTTGCACCGACGGGGTGCCTTCCACATAATTATCCTGAATATCCTCGACATGAGGTACCTTTTCCAAGGTGGCTTTGATCTTTTTAGCAATCGAGCCAAGCACCGTAAAATTGTCACCGCTGATTTCAATATTAATTGCTGAACCGGTGGACGGGCCTTCGGCCTCCATAGCCACGGTTACCTTGGCTCCGGCAATATTGCTGATCCGTTTCCGGATATCCTCCACCGTGTCATAGGTGGAGCGGGAGGGAGAGCGGTCTTCCAGGTCTATAAACCGGACACCCACATGATTGGGGGTGTTGGGCTCAAACTCGGATCCGCCGCCAGTGGAGGTGACAGCCTTGCTGTAGATAATTTTGACATACGGCAGATCGCTGGGGCCGGAAGAATTTTCGCCCTTACCACCTCCTGCCACTGCCGTCTCAATCTGCCGGAGAATGTTGTCGATGTACTCCAGATCAGCGCCTTCCGGCATGTCTGTATTGATATAGATGCCCTTGGGTTCGATATCCGGGAAAAATTCCACTGGTTTTTCAATACCTACAACCAGGAGCCAGCCCTGAATCATGAAGACCAGCAGGAACACCGCCGCCGCAATCAGGGCAAAGGGATGGTTGAGACAGAATTTAAGCAGCCCGGTATAGGAACGCAACAGCGTTCCTTGGATGGCAACTGGCTGTTCTCCGGCAGCTTCTACCTCAGCAGAGGAAACGGTCTTGACCTGTTTGGAGCTTTTCATGAACAGGGAGGCCAAGGCGGGATTTATCACCAAGGCCACGAATAGGCTGGAGGACAAGGTGACGATGAGGGTTAGGGGGAGGTATCCCATAAATTCTCCCATGATGCCGGGCCAGAAGAGCATAGGCGAGAATACGGCCAGCGTGGTCAGGGTCGAGCCGATTACCGGCATGGCTACTTCTGAGGTTCCCTTCATAGCTGCTTCAACCCGGCCCACGCCCTGCTCCATGAAGCGGTAAATGTTCTCAATGATAACAATGGCATTATCCACCAGCATGCCCAGAGCCAGGGTCAGACTGAACAGGACAATCATATTCAGGGTGACTCCCATGATTTGGAGGATCATGAAAGAGAGGAGCATGGAAAAGGGGATGGCCAAGCTGACCAGTAGGGCGTTACGGATACCCATAGCAAAGAAAATCACCACCACCACCAGGGCCAAACCGGAAAGAATATTGTTCTCCAGATCTGCCACCATGCGTTTGGTATCTTTTGACTTGTCCAGCACCTTGGTGATCGTGGTACCGCTGGGCCAACCGAGCTGCCGTTTTTGCAGGATATCCTCCACGGCATCGGCAATGGCGATGATGTTTTCACCGGAACGTTTTTTGACCACAATATTGACCGCAGGCAGGCTGTTGAGCCGGGATCGGCTGGTCTCCTCCTTAAAGGTGTCCAGCACTCGCGCCACATCCCGTGCATAGACCGGCTGGCCGTCATGCGTTCCGATGACAAGGCCGTACAGTTCTTCCGGAGTGGTAAACTCACCAGGCACGCGGACCTGGAATTTGCCATCCCCCATATGCAGGGCCCCGCCCGAGGTGTTGCTGTTCTCGCCCTGGACAGCAGCCTGTACAGCAGGGACGCTCAGGCCGTAATAGGCCAGTTTTTCGGGGAAAAATTCAATACGATTTTCTCGCTCCCTCGCACCGGTAATCTCCACGTCTAGCACACCAGGAACGCCTTCAATCTCGTCTTCCAGGTCATCGGCAATCTCCTTGAGGCTGCGTTCCCCCGAGGTTCCGGCCAGGGAGAATATCAGGATGGGCATCTCGGAAATATTGACCTCAAAGACATAGGGATCATCTTCCAGGTCGCTGGGCAGCTCGCCTTTGGCCTCGTCCACCTTGTCCTTAACCTTGCGCAGGGCATCGTCAATATCTACCCCGGTGGTGAACTCCACATCAATCAGGGATTCGCCCTCGGAACTGACTGACTTGATATTCTTGACCCCGTCCAGCCCTTTGAGTTTGTTTTCAATCTCAATGGTGATTGAGCTTTCGATATCGCCTGGTGCCACGCCTCGGTATGCAGTGGAGACAAAGATATGCGGTATACTGATGTCCGGCTCTGCCTCCCTCGGTAGGGTGAGGTAGCTGTAGGTGCCCATGACCAGGATCAGTGCGGACAGTACCAGGACGGAGATGCTTTTTTTAACGGCAAAGTCGGATATGATCATGGTGTATATTCCATAGAGTTGTTGCTGATAATGAATAATGACTGCGGTCGATTTTACAGGGTGTTGAGGAAAGCGTCAAGGAAGGAGTGCAGCAGTGGTTGTAAGCTTGCATTTTGGCTTAACGCTGACGGAGTCAGTATATTCTGCTTGCGGAAATTTTCCAGGAGTAGTAATCTTATCGGCATGTTATGATTTATACGAAAATGTATGCTCCTGTATAAGAATGATTCGATTTGTTTATCTGCATGATGGTAACAGCACGTTGTGCTTTGCCCCTTGTGCCTATAGGAAGCAACTTAGGTTGTAAGACTTTAAGAATTATATCCTTTTAAAAAAAATAGCTTTATGAAAAATAAAGAAAAAACCAAAGAAGAACTCACGGTTGAATTACAAAAATTACAGCAACAATATAATTCCTTGAAAGAACGTTCAGAAAAGTTTGACAGTTTGTTTAATAACATGTTGGCTGGTGTTGTTTTTTGCAAAGCAATATATGATGAAAATGAAAATATTTCGGATTGCATATATCAAGATATGAATCCAGCCTATGAAAAATTTACCGGCCTGGAAAAGGAGACCGCAATTGGTAAGAAGGTATCGGAAATGCTGCCCGGAACCGAACCAGAATGGTTTACAAAATTTAGTGAAGTAGTGACAACCGGACATTCAATGAATTTTGAAATGTATCACGAGCGAACGAATAAATATTATTCTGTTTTTGCTTTCAAAGTTAAAAAAGATGAGTTTTCAGCGACATTTGATGACATCTCCGAACGCAGGCAGGCCGAGCTGGAACTTGAGGAAAGCAGGGCGAAATATCGCGGATTAAGTGAAGCCGCCTTTGAAAGTGTTTTTCTTTCTGAGCAAGGAAGATGTATCGAACAAAATCTGAGTGCTGAAAAAAAATTCGGATATTCGAATGAAGAAGCAATTGGCAGATACGGAACAGACTGGATTGCCCCCGAATGCAGAGAAAAAGTAATGAATAATATGCTTATCGGTCACGAGCAGCCTTATGAAACATTAGCAATCAAAAAAGATGGAACGAGATTTCCGTGCATGATACAAGGAAAAATGATGCGCTATAAAGGAAAAACTGTTCGGGTAACTTCGTTAAGTGACATAACTGATCGTAAGAAAGTGGAAGAGGAATTAATCAAAGCTAAAGAAAAAGCTGAAGAAAGCGACCGCTTAAAAAGTGCCTTTCTTGCAAATATGAGCCACGAAATTCGTACCCCGATGAATGGTATTTTAGGGTTTGTCGACTTGTTAAAAGAACCGCAGCTTACGGGCGAAGAGCAGGGCTATTATATAAAATTTATTAAAGAAAGTAGTAGCCGCATGCTAGATACCATCAATGATCTTATTGATATTTCGAAAATTGAAGCCGGGCAGGCCGGAGTTGTAACAACTGAAACACATGTTAATCAACTCGTTGATGAGCAATATGATTTTTTCAACATGGCTGCTACTGCAAAGGGGCTTGAACTGATTTGCAATCCTTCACTTTCAGATAACGATGCAAAAATTTTTACTGACAAACAAAAGCTGAAAGAAATACTCTCAAATTTGATTAAAAATGCGATTAAATTTACTGATCAAGGTAAGGTGACTATTGGTTGCTCATTAATTACGGACAAAGATCGTAACAAATTGGAATTTTATGTAAAAGATACAGGGGTAGGGGTGCCGGAATCCAGAATTAAAGCTATTTTTAACCGCTTTGAACAAGCTGACATTGAGGCCTCAAGAGCTTTTGAGGGCTCAGGACTAGGACTTGCCATTTCAAAATCTTATGTTGAAATGCTTGGCGGCAAAATTTGGGTGAAATCAGAAGAAGGTGTTGGTTCACAGTTCTATTTTACTCTACCGTTTTATAGCGTAAATGCAGAACGGTAGAAACAGTCGTGAAGAACAAACGCGATCAGCACCGTGCTTCTTTGACTTCACGCAACCCATTGACCTGTCCGAAGTTCATGCGGTGAAAAAAATCTCTTTCCCGCTCGTTCTGCACTTCGATCTTCAGCAGCTCGGAAAGGAAGCCCTCAAGAATGCCGAAATTGGCTTTCTGGCGCAGGAGTCGCTTGATGGCCCAGTCCAGGGCGAACGTACGACTTCTGTCGTATTTTGCACTTAATGTGCAGTTACT
>MTKO01000068.1 GCA_004028505.1 Candidatus Electrothrix aarhusensis | reverse complement strand
TCCGCCTGTACAGCGAGGACGATTACCTCACCCGTGACGAATTCACCCTGCCCGAGATCCAGCGTTCCAATCTGGCCGAGGTTATCTTGCAGATGCTCAGTCTCCGTTTGCCGGAGCCGCGTAAATTTCCTTTTATTGATCCGCCTGCACCCAGGGCGGTCAATGACGGCTTCCGTATCTTGCGGGAACTGGGTGCTATTGACAGCGAACATCGGCTCACCCAACGGGGTCGGATCATGCTCGTCTGCCCCTTGACCCGCGTATCTCCCGAATGATTATCGAAGGCGCGGAACTGGGCGTGCTCCGCGAAACCGCGATCATTGCCGCAGCCCTAGCAATTCAGGACCCGCGTGTCCAACCGCCGGAGAAGCTGGAAAAAGCTCGGCAGGCTCATCGGGCCTTTAATTATCCGGGATCGGATGTGCTGACCCTGGTTAATATTTGGGACGCCTGTAGGGGTGAACCTGTGTGTGCGCCCGGATCATCTGATAAAGGGCAGACACGGGGATCTGCCCCTACACCGTCCGCAGGGAAATTACGCCGTTTTTGCGAGGTTAATTTTTGCTCCTGGCAGCGGATGCGGGAATGGTTTGATATTTATGAGCAGATTCTCCGCATTCTCAAGCAGCATAAGGAGTTTGACAGTGCTCTCAAGCGCATGGGCGAACCCCTGTGTTCGCCCGATTCGCCCCCGGATAACGGGCAGACACAGGGATCTGCCCCTACAGCACCGGCCCTGGTCCATCAGGCCCTGACCGCAGGATTTCTCCGCAATATCGCCCTGCGCAAGGAAAAGAATACCTACCAGATCAGCGGCAATAGGGAGGCCGTGCTCTTTCCCGGCTCTGGCTTTATAATAAGGGAGGGCAGTGATCGTGGCAGCTGACTTTGTCCATACCTCACAGCTTTTTGCCCGCATGGCCGCCACTATTGAGGTGGACTGGCTGGAGCGCCTGGGCGGGGACCTCTGCAAACGTTCGTACGCAGACCCACATTGGCAGAAAAAGTCCGGGCAGGTCACGGCCCTGGAAAAGGTTACCCTGTTTGGTCTGGTCATTGCTGCGGACCGGCGGGTCAATTATGGGCGTATCAGTAAGAAAACAGCAGCGGAAGCCAAAGAAATCTTTATCCGGGATGCCCTGATCCCTGGCGAACTCAAGGGTAAATATCCCTTTCTCGAACATAATTTGGCCCTGGCCCAGCAACAGGCTGAGCTGGAGGAACGCCTTCGCAGACGCGGAATCATGACGGATGAGCAAGTTTTATACGAGTTTTACGATCAGCGACTCGGTGAGGTGTATGACGGTTTTACCTTGAGCCGTTTTTTGAGTAGAAAACGAAAACAGAGCAAGCCCGGTGAACAAGGGGACGGCTTTCTTTGGATGACAGAACAGGATCTTTGTCAAAGCCAACCGGAAAGCGACGAGCTGTATCGCTTCCCGAAAACCCTGACAACCCCTCAAGGCGAGTTGCGTCTCCATTACGCCTTCCATCCTGGCCAGGAGGATGACGGCGTGACTGTGGATATTCCGGTTTCCTGTTGCCCGGCCCTATCACCAAATCTGTTTGAATGGATGGTTCCCGGCCTGCTGGAAGAAAAGGTTGTGGCCCTTCTCAAGGGCTTACCCAAGCGCTTACGCAAGCTCTTTGTTCCTCTGCCAGATACAGCGGCTCAGCTCATGGACGGCCTGGATCTCTATCAGGGGTCTCTGTATCCAGCCCTGGAACACCTCCTTCTGCGTCATTTTCAGGTTAGGGTGACACGGGCGGACTGGCAATTGGACAATCTTCCCCTCCATTTGCGCATGCGTTTCCGTCTCTGCGACGAGCAGGGGAAACTCGTATATTGTACCAGGAATTTCCATGAGCTTGCCGGGCATTGTGGCTCGGTGCAGCAGGCAATTCGGGGAGGGCAGGGGACCAAGGTAGAAGACCTACCGGAAAGAAAGAATATCCAGGTATGGGATTTTGCCGAGGCTCCGCATCCTCTGCCTGCACGGGACGAGCACAACCGGGTCACGGGCCTTTACTATCCAGCCTTGTTCCTGGGGCTGAGCAAGGGCCAGGAACAACAGCTTTGCTTGACATACATTGCCGACCTTGAGCAGGCAGCCAAACAGAACAAGAAGGGTCTTCGTTTTCTTTATGGTCAACATTTTAGCAAGGAGTTCAAGGCTCTTGCCAAGGAGTGCAAAGCCGCTGTGGCCGGGCATACTGCCTCTTGGCTCTCTCTGGGGCTCAAGGCCGGTGCCGGAGAAACCAGGGACTTGTTGCTCAACTGCATTATGGATAGCCTGTTTCAGATCAACGGAGATTTACCGGACAAGGCCAGCTTTGATCAGGTACTTGCCGATCTCCGGGAACAGGGAGTGACTAAACTGGCAAGAGAACAGCTCAATCAGGTACTGGATCTCCTAGCGGAACGCCGCAAAACCCAAGTCGCTCTCACTCAAAGCAAACAGCGGGCCAGTAAGAGCCGAAGCGCGGATATGGTCCGCTTTGCTGAGTATGATGATCTTTTGAAAGGGATTGTTTCTGCGGGTTTTCTTACGGACTTTTCTTCATCTGAGGCGGGCGAAAGGAAACGTTGGTTGAGGGCACTGGCCAAGCGGGTTGAGCGAGCGGAGCACAGCCCACACAAGGATGCGGACAAGGCCAAGCGAGTCCAGCCCTTTACTGAGCAGCTGCGTCAGCTGGAGAGGAAAGAGGCTGAGCAGAAAGCAGGTGGCAGCATTGCTGCTCCCTGCCGGGAGGCCGTGACGCAGTACCGCCGTATGGTGGAGGAGTTCCGCATATCAGTTTTTGCTCCGGAGATTGGTACGGCTCTGCCGATCTCTGAAAAACGACTGAAGGAGCAATGGCAGCAGGTGGAGGAGAGTTGTCGGCGGGTGGAGTGAGAGGAATCCTGAGCTTGACGCCCGAATATCAGATCCAATCAGGAATCTTTTCCTGATTGGTCAAATTTTTCTTACAAGGTGCAATCATGAAGATTACCTTTGTCTACAATGCCGATAGCGGCAAAATAAACACCCTGCTTGATATAGGCCATAAGATTCTTCGTCCTGACACCTATTCCTGCAACCTCTGCTCCTTGACGCATGGAGTGTTCAGCGAGAAGGAGGAATGGCGGCAGTACAGAGAAACAACGCAGCATGAACTGGAGTTTCTCCATAAAGATGAGTTTGAGGAGAAGTACGGAAAGGAAACGGGATACACCTATCCAGTCGCACTCAAGGCCAATGATGATGCGAGCTTTGAGGTGCTGCTGGCAACAGAGGAGATTAATGCCCTGTCCGGTATTGAAGAGCTGGTGAGTAAGCTGCCTACAGCATAATAAACTGCATGCATAATCTATGCAGTTGTCTCTTTGTAAACGGGAAAACCGAACGGAGTTTTTTTGGGATTCTTAAAGGCTGGGGCTGGTAGGTGGTGCAGAGGAGCGGGCAAGGACATCCCGAAGGAAAGAAGACTTTCCTTCGGGATTTTTTTTGAAAAGGATTAAATTGTTACATGTTTTTTCTGTCGTTAACCAAGCTGTCCACTACTGAAGGATCAGCCAGGGTGGAGGTGTCACCGAAGTTGTCAAAATCGTCGGCTGCAATCTTACGCAGAATACGGCGCATGATCTTACCAGAACGAGTCTTCGGCAGACCCGGTGCCCACATGATCACCTCCGGGGTGGCGATGGGTCCGATCTCAGTCCGGACATGCTTGCGCAGTTCGGCGATCAGTTCGTCTGTCTCAGTAGCCGAAGCCATCAGAGTGACATAGGCGAAAATGGTTTGGCCTTTGACTGGATGGGGCATGCCGACAACAGCAGCCTCGGCCACGGCGGGATGGGAAACCAATGCGGATTCGATCTCGGCAGTCCCCAGACGATGACCGGATACGTTGATGACATCGTCCAGACGACCCATGATCCAGAAACAGCCGTCCTCATCTTTACGCGCACCGTCTTCCGGGTCGTAGGTGTCTTTGTAGCGGCTGAAATAGGTCTTTTTGAAGCGTTCCGGGTTCTTGAAAACTCCGCGTAACATTCCCGGCCACGGTTTACGGATAACCAGATGGCCGCCCTCATTGGGTGCAGCTTCGTTGCCGTCTTCGTCGTAGATTGCCGCATCAATACCGGGTAGCGGATAGGTGGCTGAACCGGGCTTAAGGGTGGTGGCGTAGGGCAACGGTGAAATCATGATACCGCCGGTCTCAGTCTGCCACCAGGTGTCCACGATAGGCAGCTTTTCTTTGCCGATATTAACATGGTACCACATCCACGCTTCAGGATTGATGGGCTCACCCACAGAACCGAGAACACGTAGGCTGGACAGGTCGTAGCGCTGTACAGGCTCTTCGCCGTCCCTCATCAAAGCACGGATAACAGTCGGTGCGGTGTAGAAGATGTTCACTCTGAATTTCTCGACAATCTTCCAGAAACGATCCGGTCCTGGGTAGGAGGGAACACCCTCGAACATAAGTGAAGTAGCACCCAGGCCCAGCGGTCCGTAGAGAATATAGGAATGACCGGTGATCCAGCCGATATCAGCGGTACACCAGTAGACATCATCGTCTTTGAGGTCAAAAACCCACTGGCAGGTATGCATAGCATAGGTCAGATAACCGCCGGTGGTGTGAACAACACCTTTTGGGGTACCGGTAGAACCGGAGGTGTACAGGATGAACAGGATGTCTTCTGCGTCCATAGACTCTGGCTCGCACTCGCTGCTGATATCATCGGCAGCTACGTCCTCGTGCCACCAGCTATCACGACCTTCCTTCATGGTGACATCGTTACCAGCTCGCTCGACGACGATACAGCTTGTAATGCAGCTGCTCTCTTTCAGGGCGCTGTCTGCATTGGGTTTGAGCGGAATGACCTTGCCTGAACGAAGAACGGCATCTGCTGTCACCAGTACTTTTGCTTCGCAATCCTGGATGCGGCTTTGCAGGGCCACAGCGGAGAAACCAGCAAAGACGACAGAGTGAATTGCACCGATACGGGCACATGCTAGCAGCGCAATAGATAGTTCTGGAACCATGGGTAGATAAATAGCAACCCGGTCACCTTTTTTTACGCCTTTTTTTCTGAGGACGTTGGCGAAGCGGCAGACCTCGGTATGCAGCATCTGGTAGGTGTAGACCTTAACGTCCTCTTCCGGCTCGCCCTGCCAGATAATGGCGGCCTTGTTGCGGCGACCATTGGTGAGGTGGCGATCCAGACAGTTCACGGACATGTTCAGTTTTCCGCCTTTGAACCATTCGATTTGGGGTTTGTCGAAATCATATTCTAACACCTTGTCCCATTTCTTGTCCCAAGTGACCAGCTCTTCGGCCCTGTCGGCCCAGAATCCTTCAGGGTCGTCCATGGAACGTTGGTAGGCGGCCTTGTACTCGTCCATTGACTTGACGTGGGCCTGATTTTGTCCTTTGACCGGGGGGGCAAAGGTTGCGCCTGCTTGCAGTAAACTTACAATTTTGTCTTCATTTTTACCCATAATATTCTCTCCTTACAAAAACGAATTATTGGTTCATGTAGATAAAAAATATCATCGTCTCACTTTAAGAGAGATTAGTCAATAGTTTTAAGCGTTGAAAAGAGAAAGTGCTTTCTTTTTTTTGAGAAGGAGAGATTTGTGGTAGTTTTCACAAAGTTTAGCTTTTCTTTTTAATATTTTGTTTCAATATGTTGTATTAATAGTTCTTCGTTATGTTTTTGGAGTGTTTTTTATGCTGACTTGTAATGAATTTTTTTTTCTTATCCTTGTAAAGGAGGTAGGAAAACGTTATTGGAGGTCATTTTAATAGAGGGGAAGAGCTCAACGAATTCTAAGGAGGGAAGTATGTTTTCAGGAGTGAAATGCCGATACGAAAAAGTTTACAAATACGAAATGATAGTTTCTTTTTTGTCGAAATGTTGATATTTGTCACATCCTGCTCGTTCTGTTTTCTCTTTTTACCCTTCGTTACTACGCTGAAACACTATCGTAAATATCTACCTTGGCCGGATGGCATAGTCATTGCATTAGACTATGTATCAACCATCCAATAATCTGAGGAGCATCATGGAAGCAGTCGCGTTAAAAGAACGAGAAAATCAGATTCATGTCAAGGGTGAAGCCCCTTTTAATATTGTCTGCAACAAGGACAGCCTGGCAGGAGCGGTTAGTCAGCGGGCCTGTGTGTTCTGTGGCTCACGAGTGGTGTTATATCCTATTGCCGATGCCTACATCTGGTGCATGGTCCTATAGGCTGTGCCGTGTACACCTGGGACATCCGGGGTGCCCTGTCCTCCGGTCCGGAATTGCACCGGCTCTCCTTTTCCACCGACCTTCAGGAAATCGATGTTATTTTTGGCGGGGAAAAGAAGTTGCGCCGTGCCCTGATGGAGCTCATTGAGCGGCACAGTCCCAAGGCCGCCTTTGTCTATTCCACCTGTATCGTCGGTATTATCGGCGATGACCTTGAAGCCGTATGCAGGAGTGTGACTGCTGAGACCGGCGTTACCGTGATTCCGGTGCAGTCGGAAGGTTTTAAGGGAAATAAACGGGCCGGTTATCAGGCCGCCTGTGATGCCATGTTTCGGCTCATCGGGACAGGTGACACCGCAGGGATCTCTAAGTATTCTTTGAATATCCTGGGTGATTTTAATCTCGCTGGCGAGATCTGGATGATTCGTGAGTATTATGAAAAGATGGGTATTGAGGTGGTAGCCAATATCACCGGCGACGGCCGGGTGGATGATATTCGTCGGGCCCACGGTGCTGGGCTGAACGTCGTCCAGTGTTCGGGTTCAACCATGCAGCTAGCCAATATGATGGAAGAGAAATATGGTGCTCCCTCGTTGCGGGTGTCCTATTTTGGCATTGAGGACATGTCCGAAGCTCTTTACGATATCGCTCGATTTTTTCAGCAGAAATATCCAGATGATCCGGAATCCGATAGGATCATGGAGCGGACTAAGGCTCTCGTCCAGGAAAAGGTCAGTGAGCTGGTGCCGAAATTGGAAAAATACCGCAAGGCTCTGGCCGGGAAAAAGGCGGCAATCTATGTGGGCGGTTCTTTTAAGGCTTTCTCCTTGGTCAAGGCCTTCCGTCTCGTGGAGATGGATGTAGTTATGGTCGGATCCCAGACCGGCACGGAAGAGGATTACCGGGAGTTGGAGGCCATCACTGATCCGGGCACAGTTATTGTTGATGATGCCAACCCCCTGGAGCTGAACAGCTTTTTGAAAGAAAAAGGAGTGGATATTTTTGTTGGCGGGGTTAAGGAGCGTCCCATCGCCTATAAATTGGGTATCGGTTTTTGTGACCATAATCATGAGCGCAAAGAGGCTCTGGCTGGCTTCGAGGGTATGCTCAATTTTGCCAAGGAGGTCTATTCCTCGGTGATGAGTCCTGTCTGGCGTTTTGTGCCCAGGAATCAGGGGTGAAGAGCTGAAGATAATGCATTAATTCTGCAATCCTCTTTTATTCTCAAACGATCTTGTTGGTTTTGATGCGTTCGGTGCTTGCTATAATGGCCGAACGTATCGGTTTGTTCCTTTTTATATCTTCACAATCTCTCCAACATGGGGATGCTTTCATTGTATCCTCTCATTCATGTTATCCCTGCCTCTTTTTTACTCCAAGGCTCTCTGAACTGTTCAATTTTTAAAGAGAATAGCCAGAGGGGTACGGCGAGAAGATTCCGTATGTTTTGGAATTCATAGTTGCATTTTCGTATAATGTATAGTACTTCGATCAGTTGATTTGTCACATCATATACTCTATTGAGATGCGTGAGAAACGAGCCTTTCCTGTTTATATACAGCAGGGGTGTATCGTATTGAATTGGTTGTAGTTCTATCGAAGATGACAGGATATTTTTCCGGCGCTTCGAATCAAGTACAATAAAGAGGAAAGAATGACCGTAGCAAAAAAAATGCAGGAGTTTGCCGATAACTCTTCCTGGATTCGTAAAATGTTTGAACGAGGTGCCGGGATGAAGGCGGAATTCGGAGCGGAAAATGTATTCGATTTCAGTCTCGGTAACCCGGATGTCGCGCCACCGAAGAAGTTTTTTGAGGTGCTGGCCGATTTGGTTGAAGGCGATACTCCGGGAATGCACGCCTACATGCCCAATGGCGGTTATCATTATGTACGGGAGGCCGTCGCGACCCAGTTATCCAAGGAGCAGGGTGCGGAGATCGGCATGGGCGATGTTCTTATGACCTGCGGAGCAGCAGGTGCATTGAACGTGGTCATGAAATCCCTTCTCAATCCCGATGATGAGGTCATTATCCTGAGCCCGTTTTTTGTTGAGTACCATTTCTATGTGGATAACCACGGCGGTGCTGTCAAAATTGTGCCGACGGACGATGAGTTTCAGTTTGATCTTGCAGCCATCGAGGAAGCCCTGACAGAGAAAACCAAGGCTATCCTGATCAATAGCCCTAATAATCCCACCGGCCAGATGTACAGCGCAGAGTCTCTGGCTGCTCTAGGCGCATTACTGGACAGTACCGGGGAAAAATTTTGCACCACGATTTATTTGATTTCCGATGAACCCTATCGGAAGATCGTTTTTGACGGGGCAAAAGCACCCTCTATTATGGCGACCACCACCAACTCTATTGTGGTCTCTTCCTATTCCAAGGATCTCTCGCTTCCTGGTGAGCGGATCGGCTATATTGCCGTTCATCCAGAAATGCATGAAAAGGATCTCTTGCTCAATGCCATGACTCTGGCCAATCGTATCCTCGGTTTTGTTAATGCGCCTGCCCTGATGCAACGGGCGGTTGCCGAGCTGCAAGAGGAGAGCGTGGACGCCTCTATTTATGAGCAGAGGCGCGAGGTGTTCTGCAAGGTGCTGGACGAGGCAGGCTTGGAATATGTTTTGCCCAAGGGGGCCTTTTACCTCTTTCCCAAAACACCCATTGCAGATGATGTGGAGTTTTGCAGATTGCTTCAGGAAGAAAAAATCTTGGCCGTTCCAGGGCGGGGATTCGGTACACCTGGTCATATTAGGCTAGCCTTTTGTGTAGACGCAGAGGTGATTGCCAAGTCTGCGGACGGGTTTAAACGGGCTGTGGCTAAGGCGAAAGGGAAGTGAGTCGAAGGGCTTGGATTTGTATGATCCAGGCCTTTTTTTAGAGCAAGCGACATTCATAGGCTGAAAACTTGCTGTCTTCTGTCATGAGGTGATATTCATTGGTGATGGCTTGGGCTATCAGCATCCGATCAAAAGGGTCTTTATGGTGAAAAGGCATATCTTTAAGTAACAGGGCATCTTGACTTTGAAAATCAAGAAGTTCAAAGCCGCTTTGTTGTGCCATGTTAACAGGATCATAATTCACATTCAGCTTGCCTATGGATGATTTGATCATGATCTCGGCAATAGTGATCGAACTTACATAAATCGTGTTTGCCAGAGTTTCCAGCTCAATCCGTTTGGCCTCTGTGATTTTATACGGTGCCGCAAGTGCCCACAGAAAGATATGGGTATCAATAATGATCTTCATTGAAGATCATTCTCGTCAGGCATGCTCCGGCCATAAAACATTTCGTTTATTGTCTCGTTTTCCGCCATAATATCATCTGGAATTTCCGTTTTGCCAGTCAGGAGTCCCAGTGTCCGTTTTCCTTTCAATTTATGAGGAACGATCTCCACAAGCGGCAGGTTATTTTTGGCGATGATGACTTCTTCGCCATTACAGGCCATGTTCACCAGTTTTGAGAGGTTCGCTTTTGCCTCGGAAATATTAATAATCATGATGTTCTCCTGTAAAAAAATATGTTCAGTTGGTCTATTGTACCAGAGTAGGTCAAGTTGGTCAATCTGATGCCAGAGGGATTGTTTTGTTGTGCCGCAGATACTTTTTAACTCTGGGAAGAAAACGGAATCAAGATGATAACTAAAGCCCGCGAATTCGCTTGTAAGTATCATGGTGAGCAGAAGTACGGCGAGTACCCCTATGTTGTTCACCTTGACGCTGTGGCGGAAATTGTGCAACAATACGGTGAAACAGCGGTGGTTATCGCTTATCTCCACGATGTGGTTGAGGATACAGAGATTAGTTTCCGTGATGTCAAAAAGGAATTCGGCAGCTTTGTTGCCGATTGTGTTGCTGTGCTCACTGATGAGTCTGGAAAAGATTGTAAGGAGCGCAAAGAAAAAACTTACAGCGAGATGGCCTTGATCTGTGGGAAAACGGAAATCGCCTTGCTGGTAAAGGCGGCAGATAGACTCGCCAATATGCGGGCTTGTCTCGCGAATAAGAAGGAAAGGCTACTGAAGATCTATAAGGCGGAGTATCCGGTTTTTAAAGAAGCAGTTTGCAGGCCGGGAAGATGCGAGGAAATCTGGGCAGAATTGGCTGAGTTGAACACGGTACAGTCGCTGCACGCCAGTGACGCTGGGATGCAGGGGCAGGTCGGATGAAATTAATCAAGAAGTTTTTGTCGAGCGGAATCCGTATCCTGATCGCTCTTGTTGCCTTTCTTGTCTTTATTTGTGGCCCAGTAATGTTGACTGTTCGGCAACCGACTTTCGCAAAAACGTCATTCCCCACCGGTCTTCGGGCTGATTCTGACCGGCTGCACTGGCATGTCGAGTATCTGGCTGAAGAACTTGCTCCCCGTAACCATAATTATCCTGAAAAACTGGCCGCAACTGTGAGTTACATCACAACGGGGCTTTCTGTTCCCGGTGCTCAGGTTTCTCTTCAGTCCTATAAGGCGAAAAATGCCGCCCCAGGCCAGGAGGAACAGGTGAACGTCATTGCCCGCTTCGGTTCAAAGGAAGGGCCTGTGGTGATTGTTGGAGCGCATTATGATGCGGCTGGAAATTTTCCAGGTGCAGATGATAATGCCAGCGGCACTGCCGGGCTGCTAGAGCTGGCTCGGCTGCTGAGTCAGCGGGAGATAACAGGCAATATCGAATTAGTGGCCTATGGGACGGAAGAAGGGCCTTTTTTCGGAACAGAGCAGATGGGCAGTGCTGTTCATGCCCGCAGTTTAGCAGAACAGGGGCGGACGGTGAAAGCCATGCTCTGTCTGGAGATGATTGGCTATTTTGTGGAGCAACAGGAGTATAATTCATGGGCTCTGCGTTTAGCCTATCCTCAGGATGGGCTCTATGCTGCCGTTGTCGGGCGCTGGCAGGATCGTCATCTGGCCAAGACGGTAAAAAGCTGCTTCAATGGCGCGTCTGACCTGCATGCTGTGAGTTACTCTGGCCCTGTCCTCTTTGGCGCGGATCTTTCCGACCATCGCAATTACTGGCAGCATGGTTATCCAGCCGTGATGATTACAGACACCGCCTTCCTGAGAAATCATAATTATCACACTGCGGCCGACACCCCGGACACGTTGGACTATCAGCGCATGGCCAAGGTGGTTGACGGCGTCCTGAGCGCGGTTCTCACGCTTTCCTTGTAGTACCTCCAGAAAAAGCGGGATTCTTTTTTACAATAAAAAGAAAAATTCTGCGAACAAAACTCGACAGATATCCTTAGCGTGATTATTCTTTAAATTATATTCAAGGAGAAGAAAAAGGTGTCCGATTTTCCGGGTGGAAATTTGCACGCAGGACACAGTTAACTGAACCAGCAGGAACAAGCAGTGATGTCAAGTAATGGGGCCTGGGACGAGGTCAAAGACAGGGTTCGCCAAGCTGCGGATATTGTCCAGGTAGTCGGAGAGCATGTGCGGCTGAAAAAAGCAGGAACTGGCTTTACCGGTCTTTGCCCTTTTCACGGTGAAAAAACATCGTCCTTTTCAGTAAATCCCCAACGGCAGTTTTTCCATTGCTTTGGGTGCCATGAGTCCGGTGACGTCTTTTCCTTTATGATGAAGTATCATCATATGACCTTCCCTGATGCGCTCAAAGAATTGGCCCGGCGTTATCAAATTGATCTTCCTGAGCGCAATCTGACCGATGCCGAACAGGAGCGCATGCGGCAGCGTGAGCAGCTCTATCGAGTCAATCAGGAAGCAGCACGTATTTTCCATACGACCCTTGTCTCTTCGGGACAGGCTGAAGCGGCCCGAAAATATCTGCAGGAGCGGGGGGTGCCGCAGGAAGCTGTGGCAAAATATCAACTCGGTTACACACCATCCCCAGAAAGCGCGGGTTGGCAATTCCTCATCTCTCGTCTACAAAAAAAGAATTTCCCAGTATCTGTTATTGAACAGGCTGGCCTTGCCGTAGAGAAAGGGCCGGGACGTTACTATGATCGGTTTCGAGATCGTGTCCTCTTTCCGATCTATGATATGAGTGGGCGTGAGGTAGCTTTTGGAGGGCGTATTCTTGGGCAAGGGAAGCCCAAGTATATGAATTCACCTGAGAGTATGGTTTTTTCTAAAGGAAACCTCCTTTTTGGTTTGTATCAGCATCGCCAGGCGATTCGTTCTAGTCGGTGTGCCATTGTGGTGGAGGGGAATTTCGACCTGCTACTCTTAGCAGTTCATGGAATTGACAATGTAGTCGCACCGTTGGGGACAGCACTAACCCAAGAACATATTAAGGCCTTACGTCGGTACTGTGATGAGGTAGTGCTTCTTTTTGATGGAGATTCCGCAGGGCTCCGAGCGGCCCGGAGATCAATCCCTTTTTTTCTCAGTGAGAAGCTGGAGGGCAGGGTAGCTCTACTGCCGGCAGGGCATGATCCTGATACGCTAGTGCGGGAAAAAGGAGTAGCGGCAGTACAGGATCTGATCGAAGGTGCTGCCCCTCTTGCTGAATTTGTTTTTTCCGCCCTTAAAGATGAGCACGGGCTGACCCTGTCCGGTAAAAATCGGATTATAGCTGAATTGGCTGAACTGATGGAGCAGGCCGCTGATGCGGATCAACGGGAGTTGATGGCGGCTCATTTTAGTGAGCAGCTTGGGGTTTCTCCTGACCGTTTTTTGGTTGAGCAAAGGGCGTTTGAGCACGTTGAACATATGCCGGCCCATCAATGGGCACCGGAGCCAGAGCAAGGGCTGGAGATGCCATCAGATGCAGACTGGATTCCGCCGGATTTTTCCCCGGAGGGAGAGGAGGGCTGGGATGCATATCCTTCCTCGGCGTCAGAAGGGGGATTACGCTCTCCGATCTCCCTATATGAGCTTCCTAAAAAACAACGGCAGTTGCTGGACTTTGTATTGTTGTACCCTGAATTTTTGTCGGAATTGCTTGCTGGAGGTCTTAAGGAATCACTTGGTCAGTCTCCGATCATGGGGCTCGTCGACGCAATGGAACAGCTTGGATCAGCTGGAAATTTTACTCCAGAACACTTGCTTTCTGTTGTTGCATCAGGATCTGAGCGCCAATATATCGCTGATTTACTCAGTAAAGACGGAGAAGGGCATCTTGATGATGAGAGTGAAGAACAGGGCCGTGTACTTTGTGATGAGCTGCTTATATATTTGAAAAGGATGCAGCAACAGAGAGAGGGGGTTGATTTGCAGAAACGAATTGTCGAAGCTGAGCAAGCAGGGAATTACTCACTTGTCAGTGAGTTGCAAAGAAAAAAGATGCTTGCGTTGCAAGGGAAAACTCGTAATGGGAATAGAACTTAGTTCCTGATGAGATGCTTTTTGATTAAGTCCTGAAGAGTGCTACATTGTAAGCATAAAAAAAATATTGCACGAAGCACCGGTATGTCTGAAGAGAGTTATTTTTGTTGATAATTAACTGAAAAGTTATTATATTTTTTTTATGATTTAGTGATGAAGTCGTTGTTTGTCAGGAGAAGATTAGAAAAAAGTCAGAAAAAAAAGATTTTTCGTAAAAAAAACTGTACAACAGGTGTAGGAAATTGTACATTGCAGGGTGAGGCAATGATGGTAATGCCTGTTTTTTGATGTGTTGTATGATGTTCTCATGTTTTTTACAGGTTGAAGAGTTTTGTACAAAAAGAAATGACTGGGTAAAATTGGGTCAGGGTGACAAACAGATCGAACATCGTTCGTCGTATGTCGATTTTTTGTAGTTAGCTTCTCTTATAACCTGCCGACCTGTGAAGTAATAGAAAGAGTTGAACGCTTTGATAGCGAGAAAAATTTTATTACCTAGGCCGGAATGGGAAAAAGCCGCTTGCGCGAGTCCACGGGGAGAGGACTTGCCTAAGTGATTTCGGTTTTTTGATGATACGGAGGAGGTATCTACGTGAAGAACCTGACAGGAAAATCTTCTATAATCTATGAAGACGAGGAAACCGGTTTGTCGACTGTTAAGAAACGAAAAAAAGACAACGATGTAATCGAAGATAATCATAAAGATGTGTATAGCACGGATCCTATGAATATCTATCTTCGTGAGATGGGTAGCTTGGATCTGCTCAGCTATGAGGAAGAGATAAAGCTAGCTCAGAAATTGGAAGAGGGGGAGGCTAGGATTCAAGGTGCAGTGTTGCGACTGACCTTGGGACTTAAGACCCTGAACCGTCTAAAGAAAGGGTTGGAAAGAGGCAATATGCGCATCGGATCGGTTCTTAATGGAATATCCGATAGTGATGAAAAAAAGCTGGAAGTTGTTCGGACGTCTTTTTTAGAATGTATCGAGGAAGCAAACAGTCTGAATCAGCAGCGGATTGATTTATTTCAAAGGTTGAAAGAGAAAGTAGGCAGCAGCGAGGATGAGAAGCTGTGGCAAGAAATTCGGTCCATTGGCCTGCGAATTGTCGAGTCATTTCAGCCGTACCGGATTAGTTCTAAAAAATTGCTTTCAACGGCAAAGGCTGTTGAAGAATTTAATGAAAAAGTCAAGAAGGTTCGCATCAAAGCTGAAAGGGAATCCTTGCTGGCTGCGCATCGAGGAGAGGGAATAGCTCCGGCAGCAGAAAACGAGCAGCAGATCAACTTGGATTTGGCTGAAGCCATCGGGATAGACTGCCCAAGCTTTGATGAGCTTTTTAAGGAAGTGAAGATCGGAAAAGAGACGGTCAGAGAAGCGAAAAAGACTCTTGTTCGGGCAAATCTACGGCTGGTTATCTCTATTTCTAAAAAATTTCTCAATAGGGGAATGCTGCTTCCTGATCTGATTCAGGAGGGCAATATTGGCCTGATGAAGGCTGTTGAGAAATATGATTATAATCGGGGATATAAGTTCTCTACCTACGCCACTTGGTGGATACGCCAGTCTATTAATCGTGGTATAGCGGATCAGGGAAGGACCATCAGGCTGCCTGTGCATATGATTGAAGCTATTAACAGGATGCTTCGTTTTACCCGTGATTTTCAGCGCATAGAAAGTCGGGAGCCCAGCTTAGAGGAAATGGCGGAGCAAATGGACACAGACGTGGAGTATGTTCATGCTGCGTTGAAGACGGCCCGTGACGCAATTTCGCTGGATGCACCTGTGGGTGATGAAGAAGATACCATGCTCAGTGATTTTATAGTTGATGAACTCAACCCTGGGCCGCAGGACTTTTCTATCACGGAAAGTCTCAAACGCTGTCTTTCTAAAGTAATGGGAGAACTGACCGAACGGGAAGAACAGGTGCTTCGCATGCGATATGGCATTGAGGTTGGCTGTGATCATACCTTGGAGGAAGTCGGGCAGCGTTTTGATGTGACCCGAGAAAGGATCCGTCAGATTGAGGCTCAGGCTATCAAAAAACTGCGCCATCCTTCTCGAAGTAAGTATTTAGAGCCGTTTATGTTTGAGTAATAGAGCAGTGCCGAATGGAAGGACGCAATGATATCCTGGATTGGCTGGCACTTGTTGCTTTGCCCGGTTTGGGTTGCGTCCTTACCCGGCGCTTGCTTGCTACTTTCGGTGAGCCGGGCAAGGTGCTGTCTGCTGGCAAGGCAGTAGCTCAGGTTCCGGGTATTGGTAGGCAGCTGGTTGAACTTTTTTCCACACCCTCTCGACTAGATAAAGCCCGTTCTTGGGCTAAGCAGGAATACTCCCGCGTTCAAGCCGGAAATATTCAGATCCTCTGCTGTGATGACCCTCTCTATCCCTCTCTTCTTCTGAATATCCACGATTACCCAATTCTTCTTTACTGCTTAGGGGATATTGAATGTCTTCGTCTCCCAGCTGTTGCTTTGGTTGGATCTCGTACTTCAACAGATTACGGAAAAAAAATCAGTGCGACACTTGCCCAACAACTTGTAGGAAATGGGCTTGCTGTGGTCAGCGGACTTGCCAAGGGGATTGATGGTCAAGCACATCTTGGTGCGCTTGAGGCTGGCGGCAAGACAATAGCTGTCCTTGGATGCGGCCTGGACGTTGTCTATCCTGGAGAACACGGTTTTTTATACAAACAGATAGGTGAACAAGGATTGTTGGTCAGTGAGTATCCCCTTGGGACACCGCCGGAGGCTTTTCGTTTTCCAGCACGTAACCGTATTATCAGCGGGCTTTCCCTTGGAGTTGTGATTATTGAGGCCGCTGTCCGGTCCGGAGCCCTGATTACAGCCCGGCTTGCTCTGGAACAGAACCGGGAGGTCTTTGCGGTGCCGGGCAGGATTGATTCGCCCAAGAGCGAGGGGCCTCACCGTTTACTGCGGCAAGGTGCAGCGTTAATTCGTTCGGTTGAAGATATTCTTGCAGAATTACCCCCGTCGCTTTGCTCTGCGGAAGTCCCCCTGAGCATGGATTATAAAAAAGTATCGACTGATCCACCAGCTGACGTATCAGTTCGGCCCCCGAGCGTCAAATCTCTTCCTGATGACCTTTCAGGAGATGAAAAGGATTTGATGTTGTCTCTTAAAAGTTCCTCTATTGATATTGAGCAGTTGTCCGAGATGACTGCTCTGCCTCTCAATACGCTCCACGGCTTGCTTCTTGGCCTTGAGCTCCGTGGTTTGATCCGACAGCTTCCAGGTCAGCAGTATGTGCGTCTCTGAATCTCCTGTATTATATATGTTGATGACTGACGATTGATGACCGTATCTTCGATAGGTTGTCTTGCGGAAAGGCTTTATTTATGGTTTATTATCAATAGACCTTGTTCGCAAAAGGGCCTTGAATGTCTCTTTTAACATTACAATATTTGTTGCTTTCATAATTTCTACCTGGAGGAGATTCTTATGTATATTTTTACGTTTCGGATTGCCGTTTTGCTGACAGTCCTGATTACGATGCTTTTTCCCCGCCCACACAGGCAGCCGAAAATATTTCTGAATTGGTCAACCGATCAGGAATGCAACGCATGTTGTCACAACGGATCGCCAAAGCTTATTTCTATCTCGGTAATGATGTTTCTACGAAAGAAACCCAGCTGCAGCTGAAGATGGCCATTGAGCGATTTAAAAATAATCACGCTATCCTGAAGGCAAAGGTGCAGGATAGCGAGACCAAAGATCTGCTCACTTCTGTTGAGGGAACCTTTTCCGAATACCAGGCGCTGGTTAACAAACCGTATAACCAGGAAAACGCGGCCCGTGTTTTGGAGTTAAGTGGTATCTTGCTGGAAGTTTGTCATTCAGTTGTTCTCAATCTTGAAGATCAGTCAGGCGCGAATATTGATCATATTGTTAATATATCGGGTAAACAGCGCATGCTTTCTCAGCGGGTTTCAAAGTTTTATATTGCCTATCAGGCCGGATTTCGGGATGAGAACACTGTTCATAAATTGAACAATGCTGTTGAAGAGTTTGAATCAGGGCTGAAAAAACTTATGAATGAAGGGCGTAATAATGGGGAAATAGATTCTCTGCTCGCTAAGATTAAAAAAGATTGGGAAAGAATTTCGCCGTATTTTCTCAAGGTTCGAGAAGGTGGCTTATTGCTTATGGTGCTGACAACGACTGATGATATTACTAGGCTTTCTGACCGAGTTACAGCGCTTTATGTGAAGAAGATTGCTGCCGCTAAATAAATGTGTATTATAGTTCTGTTCTGTGGAACTTAGCAGTTTTCTCCCCGGCCCGTTCGGTGCTGGGGAGGAAACCGACTGCCTTGCACCTTTCCAGCTTTTGTCTCTGTCCTTCCCAAAAGTCCTTTTATTTTTTTCTGCTGATAAACCGTAGAAGCAAAAAAACAGGTTAATTCCTCTTGTCCGCCCCAGTTTTTTTTGAGGAAATTGTTTGGAAAAGATTACAAGATGAGGAAGAGAGCGCAGGGAGGTTGCCGTTGTGAACGTAATATAGTATAGGTTGAAAGACTGGCTGTCCAAGGATAATCAGGAGAAACGCGAGACAAAAAAAAAGATATAGAGAACAGTACCTATGAAATATTCCCGTGTCTGCCTTCACAGCTTCGGCTATGAATTGCCGCCCAATGTAGTGACCTCGGCTGATCTTGAGCAACAGCTCTCGTCAGTCTATAGACGACTCAAACTCCCGGAAGGCCGTCTTGAGCTGATGAGCGGTATCCGCAGTCGGCGATTTTGGAATCCAGAAACCTTGCCCAGTGAGGGCGCTATTCTTGCCGGACGCAAGGCCTTGCTTGCTTCGGGCCTCATTGCCTCTGACATTGATTTTATGGTGTTCACCTCGGTGAGCCGAGATATGATGGAGCCTGCCACAGCCTCTTTTGTTCATAACGGTCTCGGTTTGGGGAGCCGTTGCCAAATATTCGATATTTCCAATGCCTGTCTTGGATTTCTTAATGGTATGCTCATGTTGTCCAATATGATTGAGCTGGGTCAGGTTCGTTACGGACTTATTGTGGCCTCTGAGACAGCCGAGGATTTGGTCTGCTCCACCATTGAAAAATTACAAGCGGATGAAGCGTTGACTCGCAAGACTATCAAGCCCGCCTTTGCCTCTTTGACCATCGGCTCGGGTGCTGTTGCCTTAGTGATGGGCTCAAAGAAGGTTCAGGATACCGGCCATCGCTTGGTCGGCGGCTCATGGAGGGCCAATACCCGCCATAACGACCTCTGTCATGGCGGTCAGCAGCAGGAAGTACAGGGTACCCTGATGACCACAGATTCTGAGTTACTGCTGGAAAAAGGAGTTGAAACAGCGGAATTTTGCTGGCAGGATTTTCAAAAGGAAACAGGCTGGGATAAGGAGAAGATTGATCGGTTTTTTTGTCATCAGGTGGGGCAGGCTCATGCCCGCAAGCTTTTTTCTACCCTTGAGCTTGATCCAGAGCGTAACTTTGAGACCCTGCCGGTGCTGGGTAATGTGGGCTCGGTGTCTGCGCCTATCACTATGGCTATGGGGATCGAAAAAGGAAAGCTCAAAAAAGGACAGCGGGGAGCTTTATTGGGGATCGGTTCCGGGATAAACTCGGTAATGCTGGGGATTGAGTGGTAATGAACAGCTCCCCTTCCGATCTTGCCCAATACCCTTTTACCCCGAAGACCTTCCAGACAGCTGATGGGCATCAGCTCTCCTATCTTGACGAAGGCGACGGCCCGACCGTGGTCATGGCCCACGGTAATCCCTCCTGGTCCTACCTCTACCGCAACGTAGTTACCGCACTAAAGCCGAAGTACCGTTGCCTGGTGCCGGATCATCTGGGCTGTGGTTTTTCTGATAAGCCGCAGGACTACCCCTATCGTCTACAAAATCATATCGACAATTTCACAGCCCTGCTTGATAGCCAAGGTATTGAACGTTGCGTTGTGGTGGTGCATGACTGGGGCGGGGCTATCGGGATGGGATGGGCCGGACAACATCCTGAGCGGGTAGCCGGGCTGGTGGTGCTCAATACTGCTGCCTTCCATTCCAGTCGTATTCCCCGACGGATCGCGGTTTGTCGTTGGCCTTTACTTGGTGGCCTGCTGGTGCGGGGCTTGAACGGCTTTGCCCTGCCTGCCACCTTTATGGCGGTGAATGAGAAAATGCGATCTGAGATCAAGGCAGGTTTTCTTGCGCCTTATGATAGCTGGGCCAACCGGGTGGCGATCCATCGTTTTGTTCAGGATATCCCCTTGCAGCCCGACCACCCTTCCTGGAAGAGCCTCAGCCGGGTTGAGTCCTCACTTGAGCAGCTTCGTGACAAGCCTATGCTCATCTGTTGGGGAGGGGGTGATTTCTGCTTTAATGATCATTTCTATGCTGAGTGGCGACAGCGTTTTCCTGCTGCCCAAGCCCATTACTTCCCTGAAGCTGGGCATTATGTGCTGGAAGAGGCCTTGCCTCAGGTGTTGGAGCAACTTCAACCTTTTCTTGTGAGCTGTCATGCTTGAGTACATGACTCCTCCTTGTCTCCTTCTATGCTAAATCGAAAAAATGCGGAATAAATTTCTCGGCACCGGTGAGCAGGGCTTTCGACCGATCCGTAAGATCCGGGTGGCCTTTTCCGGTCTGCGCTATGCTGTCCTCTATGATTTTGCGGTCGCGTATAAGATTGTCCTCTCTGTTGTGACCTTGGCTGGCTGCTTTTACTACCGTCAATGGCTTGATTTCGGGGTGGTCTTCATGGCCACCGGCTTTATGTTGGCCTCGGAAATGTTTAACACCACCGTTGAGGCGCTTTGTGATTTTATGGAGCCTCAGAAGAATGAGAAAATAGCCATTATTAAGGATATCTCGGCTGCGGCTGCGGGTATCAGCATTCTGGTCTGGTGGGTTATTATCGGCCTTGAAGCCATACATGTCCTACAATACACCGGATACCTCCCCTCTTGTTTTTCTTGATTGATACACTATGAACGTATGAACGACGTTTGGATTGCCTTGGGCCTAACGGTTTTTGCGGGTATGGCCACTGGTATCGGCTCTGCCATTGCCTTTTTGGCCAAGAGAACCGATTACCGTTTTCTCTCGGTCGCCACCGGTTTTTCCGCAGGGTGATGCTCTATGTCTCCTTTGTTGAGATATTTGTCAAAGGAACCGAGGCCCTGGTGGCACGTTACGGGGACCCCTTGGGCCATTGGGTCAATGCAGGCTCATTCTTCGGTGGAATCTTTCTTATCGGGTTGATAGATAACCTGATCCCCTCAGCTGAGAACCCCCACGAAATCCATGCAAAGGCAGAGCTGAACGTGCTCAAGGATGCTCATACTCTTTCTTCGGAAGAGGGTCACGGCACACCTCCTTTGCAGGCGGGGCAGCCCGGCGAATGCCATGTCCACAATCATAAGCTGCATCGGATGGGGATGTTTACGGCCTTAGCCATTGCTATCCATAATTTTCCTGAGGGATTGGCTACCTTCCTGGCAGCCTTGGAAGATCCTAAAGTGGGGGTGGCTATTGCCGTTGCTGTTGCCCTCCATAATATCCCGGAAGGCGTCAGTGTCTCGGTGCCGATCTACTATGCTACCGGCAATCGGGCAAAGGCATTTTGGTATTCGGTACTCAGTGGTCTATCCGAGCCTGTGGGGGCGATTGTTGCCTATGTGGGGCTGCGTTTTTTTGTAGGCACCGATGGCGGTGGGATTCCTTCAGAGGTGATGGGGATTCTCTTTGGCGGAGTCGCAGGTATTATGGTCTATATCAGCCTGGATGAGCTCCTGCCCACCAGTCGGGCCTATGGGAAGGGGCATGATAGTCTGTTCGGGCTGCTTGCGGGGATGGCAGTGATGGCGTTGAGTTTGTTGTTGATGAAGTAGTCCTGCTGTATGCTTCGGAGTGAAGAATTGCAGGTAGATAAAAAAGTAAACGGACAAATAAAACAGGTGGAGTTATGCAGATCAAGAACTTGTTATTATTTTTTATTATTTTAGTCTCCAGCTCGTCTTTCGCCTTAGCTGCTGATCTGGAACCGGCTCCAACGCCAGGACCAACATCAAGTTCGGCTCCATCGCCGATGAGTTATAAGCGGGCCACCTTTAACGCGGAGATGTTGTCCCAGGAAGTCGCGCAAATAACCGGGCTTGCCCTGAATCCCATTTTGTGCATGTCCGCTTTGGGAGCGTATTCCTATTTCTCTGCTCCTGAGCAGGCCCGCCCTACGTTGCCGTGGCATCTCTCTCCAGAATTTTGGGGGCCGTTGACTGCTGTTTTGGGAATGATCTTTTTAAAAGACACCTTTGGCGTAGCCTTCCCCAAGCTGTTAAAATCTCCTTTGGATGCCGTTGAAATTCTATTTGAAAAGAACACCAGTGCGCTTATCGCGCTGCCGGTTTTGATAACCTCTGTGACCCAGGGTGAATTTCAACAATTGCAGCAGCTTTCTCAGCAGGCCTGCGATGCTCTTTTTCCTGTCGCTATTGCAGCAGGCTCCGCAGACGCGGCACTGAATACCGGTGTTGACCTACTCCTGATGACGGTGACATCAGTCTCTGCCACTATGATATTTATAGCGGTATGGGTTCTCTCTCAGGCGTTTAATGTTCTTATCCTGCTCTGTCCATTTTCCATCGGAGATGCCTTGTTGGCTGCGGCAAAAAACGCTCTAGTGCTGCTGATTATCGGCTTGTCAGGGACGTACATGGGAGCTCTTTTGTCAGGCGTCGTCATTGCCTTTGCATTCTACCTCTTCCCAAAAACCTTGCGACTGGTTGTTTTTGGCACGGTCATGTCACATGATCTTGTCTTTTACAAGCTTTTGCGGAGCAGAGCTGGTTCTTTGCCGTCAGGTGGGATCAGGAGTTTTTCCAGCTGTTATTTCGCCCGAACACCGCCGTTGACCTATGGGAAACTTGCCCTGAAAGATGACTTGCTGGTGTTCTCCTATCGGTCTTGTCTCTTTTTCAGTAAAAAGGTTATCAACACAGGGATTGAGCCATCATCCTGTGAACTGATCAGGGGAATAATCTCTCCCGTTATCGTTTTGCAACAAGATGATGGTGATCAAGTTCAACTCGTTAGAATCCGACCTAAAATTTATCGGGATACGCAGGAAGTGGCGGACCTGCTCGGAGTGAGATGGAGTGATGAAGCTGTTCTCATCAAGAGATTCAGTGGTGCTGTGAAGTGGTCTATGGCGTTGTTGCGGAAAGCACCGCGACTGGATATTCCGGGTTAGCAAGGGGAAGAAATGAAGATCTGTTTTCTGCTGTCGCTGTTTGTAGCCACGATGCTGAACTCGCTGGCTGTCGCGGCAAGAATACCATTGTCTGTGGAAAAGTTGCAGGAACAAGCAGACGTGGTCGTCGTCGCAACTGTCGAGCGCATTCGTATCGAATCCGAACCCTCACGCTTTGAGCCTGCTTTTGGGAATTCCGACTGGGGAGTCTACTTGACATTGCGGGTAGAGACGGTCGAAAGCGGAAACCTTGCGGACAATCAACTGGAAGCTCGGTGTTTCCGAATCAGGTATCGAAGAAGCAATCTGGAGTATTATACAGCCAGCGGACATCGTCCAATACCGGCAAAGGGAACACGCGTGCGGGCCTACCTCCAAGGTGAGAACCGTTTATGGCATGTCGTCTTGCCAAACGGGATTGTGCCGCTTGATGATAACGCTTCAGATGCACCCGAAGTCACGCAGCTTCGGGGCCGTGTATACACATACATCCTTCCCTTAGAACTCTGGGTGCTGTTGATAGTTCTTGGCGTTCCCGTCGTTTTATGCTGTACATTTGTCCGCAGGCGCAGAAGACGGCGAATTTCAGATGGACAGATGGACAGATGACAGAATCATCGGATGATTCGCAGACTCCTTGTTGAAACGTTGGGCGTGGATTTAACCTAATACTCTAAAATTTATTAAATATGTATTATCTCCGGCAGGGGTTATAAGTTTCTGAGCGAGCAATTTCTTTACATCACGTCGTGCCGTTTGGGTTGTCACATTGCTATACAGGATTGATAATGGTTTGCGTTCATGGAGATCTTTCAGTGAAAAACTGACGGGGTTATCGAGGAGGAGATCTAATAAATCAACTTGTCGTGATGTCAGCCGTTTTTCTTTCCTTTCGAATCTATAGAAGTCTCTGAGAGTAAACTTTCTTATAAAGAAAATGATCGTCTTTTTTATCCGTTCGAGACTCTCCACAGAGGCTTCCAGGCAAAACTTGAGAAAGGGCGTCGCGTATTTCTTTAATTTGATACTTTTTGAAAAGGCAATATAGTATTCATCGACATTTCTATAGTAATAATTGGAAAGCTCACGAGGGGCATATTTTATGTTCGCAGACTGGAGGAGGAGCGCTTCTAACAGTCTTGCCGTCCTGCCATTACCGTCCCAAAAGGGATGAATGGTGGCAAAATAATAATGAGCGAGCGACGCCCTGATAAAGGGGTTGCATTGTACAAGTTCATCGCTGTTTATCCATTCTGTAAATTCCCGCATGAGATTTTTGATGTCTTCAAGGATTTTTGGCGGAGTATAAGTACCTCCATGAAGTTTATCACCGACATACACAATACCATTCCTATATTTACCCGGTATATTGTTTTCATCGAGGATGTCGCTGGTTATAATTTTATGGAGTTCGCAGATAATTTCTTCAGTCACGACAAAAGGTTCCTGTGACGATTCAATGCTTGAGAGGAAATTATAGGCTTTTATGAGGTTCTTGATTTCTTGCTTGTCTCTTTTGGTATAAATTTCAATTTCTTCTCCTTGGGCGATCTTTTGTACATCTTCTTTTGTTATAGGGTTCCCCTCGATAGCGGCTGTACCGGCAATAGAACTGTACATAATCTCCGGTTCTATACGAGAAGCCAATTCAGGCAAGATAGGTAGGTCGACAATGGTTTCGTTGAGTACTGTCGCTTTGACCAACAAATTATCAATTTGAGAAGCGTCATACTCTTCGTTAAAATAAAATTTGCCTGATTTGAAGGTGAGAAATTCTTTCATTATTAAAGGGTGCCTTTTTGTCAGTATAAATGTAAATCTAATTAAGAGTAAAAATATAATGTTAACTGTTTTATAGATAAATAAATGTCACGCTGTATTATACAGATTTTTAACGAAGATTCGAGTGAAATAATCACGCGGAGCTTTTGTGAAGGGTTTGTATTCATTTTTTATGAATATTAAGTATTTATTGGGTTGTCAACCCTTGGCAGGAAACATGGAATTCTATTTAAGAATTAGATGGATAGAAACAATAGAGTATATCAATATTGATTTATCATCCCAGCCAGACATAGATGAAATAACTGAAACTCAAGAGTTTTGGACTAAATACAACATAACCATCAACTATATTACAGCAAGCACTCGAAAAATCAGGAAAAATTGTAGCCACGAAATAAGGATTATATATTCAAAGGATAATAATCCTCACCTATTATCGGAAGCAATACCAGAAGACATTGCCTGGGGGAGCTCAAAAATAATAATCCGACCAGACTTCAAAACAGCCGAGGCCTTTTGGCGGGAGGATGTTCGAAATCCTAAACACAATGGAAAGGCAGATTCTTGTTCCATTTATTCAAAACAATTGTTTGAAGAAATGGAAAGAGAGGCTATATCAAGGTTAAAGCGGAAACAAAATGAATTTAGAAAACTGCTTCTATCCACATACAAATGCTGTGTAATTACGGGGGAGACAACTCCTGAAGCTATTGAAGCTGCTCATGTTTACGAAAAGAAAATGGGAGGCAATGATTTGCCAAATAACGGGATTTTATTGAGAACAGATTTGCATCGTTTATATGACGCTAGACTATTCAGAATTAATAATAATGGCTCTATTACAGCAAACAAAGAGCTTTCCACTGAATATAAAAAACTTCTAAAATCAAGCGTTATCAGTGCTGAAGTTATAAAAAACATCGAAGCCAATTTGTTAAAGAGGGGTTAATGAAATTTTTAACCTGATATATAACCTCTAGTTATTACAAAACATAAGCGCCGAACTATTCAGTGAATGATAAGATGTTGCAACTTATTTTCGCTGGCATATAGAGATATGCCCCCGAACGACCATCCCGAACGGATTCGAGTTGGGGTCCGGACTTTTTGTGAATACGATCAGCCCGGAGGTTGCGGCCTATAAACTTCGACACGCTCTGTAAAAAAAGGAAGTTGTACCCGTTTAAAAATCTGCTTGGTCAGGCAGATTCATCGCCATGATGGACCTCATTGGTAGAAAATTTAATTTCGGCTTACCCACTTGAAACAGCGAGAAGCCAATAACACGAAGGACAAGAAGATGGATGGTAGAAATCGTTCAGATATTAAATCAGGTTTAGAAGTTAAGATTGTTCTTAAGAAAGACCAAAGGACTGGTCGTCTCACAGAAGGAATTGTCAAAGATATATTGACCAATTCCTCATTTCATCCACATGGTATCAAGGTTCGGTTGGAAAGTGGAGACGTCGGAAGAGTAAAAGAAATATGAGATTAAGTAAATAATTAACAATTCATTGCAGTTATTGTAGTTCATTAGCTATGAACGCATTAACGTAGTTTCAGAAAGAGGGGAAAGGTGGTTGAAGCGTCCAACGAAAGAGCAGATTATTGAGTTACCGTTATTTGTAGGTGTCAGTCTTGATGATATTGTTGTTGTGCAAGATAAGGAAGGTGCAGAAAAAGCGATAAAAGAACTCAAGGAGGCTCCGTGCCTCGGGTTTGATACAGAAAGTAAGCCATGTTTCCGCAAAGGAGAAGTGAATAAAGGCCCTCATCTTATTCAACTTGCAAATGAATCAAAGGCTTTTTTGTTTCCGACGAGGTTTTTGCCCATCATTGCATCATTAGACAAAATATTGAGTGACCCTCATATAAAAAAAGTTGGTTTTGGTCTTGCTGGTGATACAAAAATTCTGCAAAGGAAGTTTGGTGTCAACTTGTTAAACACACAAGATTTATCTGTAACATTAAAAGATTACTTTAGATTAAAACAACGAGTCGGTATGAAAGCAGCTGTAGCAATGGTCTTTAAGCAGCGTTTAGCAAAAGGTGCTCAAACTTCAAACTGGGCGGCATTTCCGCTCCAGGAGCATCAACTTAGATATGCTGCAAATGATGCGTATGCTTCGCTGTGTATTGAACTGGAACTTAATAATGCTATGAAATGTAAAACAGTTGCGTAAGTTTGATTGAGTGCCGCGAAATCAGACAGTTTGAGCAATGCGCTGTCCGTTTTTGTTTTACTCAAGCAGGTCTATCCGGCTGTTGGCTCTGTAGCCCTTCTGCTAGTTTTGCTGCGATACATTAGTATTAACGTGATTCCCTATTATCTTGATAAATAAACAAATGTCAGAAATTCAGAAAAAAAGCAAATCTCGCCTTGACATCTTGCCGAACGATGACGCTGATTTAGCAGAGTGGAAGGAATGGGGGGGAAGGATAATAAATAGATACCAAGAGCAAAAAGCGCTTGAGAGAAAAAGAAGTAAGCAGTTTAGGCGGTTAAAGAATACGATTAAAGATAAACAGAAAGCAAATGTATGGTATAAGGAGCAACTAACGTTATACGAAGAAGAAAATATAGAGCCTATTGATTGGGCTGTGTTGTTTCAGAAATTTATGTTTTGGAGATGATAAGGGACAAACCGAAAGCACTGGGATAAACCGGCATAGAGTAGGGGCTGAAAGAGCCCTACATGAAAAATGGGGTCTGTCCCTCAATTACTCTCAATTACTCAATTATAATTATTAATTACTAATACCTTAATTGATTACTGTAAATATTCCTTGCGATAAATCCACTCCAGACAAGTCCAGATGAAAATAAGATGTGAAAAATGCGGCAAATCCTATAGCGTGAACGAATCTAAGATTCCAGCGAAAGGTGCAAAGGCCAAGTGCAAAGATTGCGGAATTTTAATTATCATTCCCCCTAAAATTGCTGTTCAGCCTGAAATTTCGAACTTTAAATTATGCCCAAAATGTGGCACTAAAAATGAAGCAACTAGTGAAGATTGCTTTAGTTGCGGTATTGTTTTTTTGAAATATCAGAAACTACAAGAGAAAAATAAACGGAAAAAAGATTTGGATGAAAAGAAGTACACCTCAAATCAAAAAATAAACAAGAGGCTTCAGGAGCTTGAAGCTATCAATCTATATTGCGACAAAGAAGAAATAGAATTCCTTCCGGAAATAATTAACCATGATGAAGTAATAATAGATATCATGACTGCAATGATAGGTAATACTAATTGGTTAATTGTCCCGACAACTAAACGTCTAATATTCCTTAACAAGGGAAGTGAGATCAATGCTATAGAAATAAATAATAGTCAGGTCGATCAAGTATCGCAACATACGACGACATTAGTTGGGTCTAGTATCCATATCTCCTCTGCAGGCAGAGAGTTCAAACTTCAATACATGCCAGGTGATGATTCAACGAGACTTAGTGAGATATTATCTTGCAGTACTGATGGAATAAACATCGACTCGCATATTTGCACCTCTAGCTTACGAATAAATAAGCAACTTCAAAAATTGAATGAAATTGACTCATTTCAGACAAAAAAAGAAATAAAATATTTACCTGAAGTGATAAGAGAAGACGAAATTATCAAGTACCTTGCCAGCGGATATTACAAGAGGAATTCATGGTTGATTGTTGCAACAGATCAACGATTATTGTTTCTGGACAAAGGGATGTTATATGGGCTTAAACAAGTTGAAATGAGTTATGAACAGATTAGCTCAGTATCACATCAGCAAGGATTAATATTAGCCAGTATTACCATCGCTACTTCAGGTGGAGACCAGACAGTCGAACAAATAAGAAAAAGTGATGCTCCGCAGCTAGCAAATATCATATCTAAATATGTTTCCAAAGCAAAAGTAACTATCCAAAATAGCAACAATACTCCACAATATGACATAACGCTACAACTTGAACGACTAAGCAACTTGCTGGAAAAAGGACTTCTCACTAAATCAGAGTTTACTGCACAAAAAGAAAAACTCTTAACTGTTTAACTTTATGATTTTTTTTGTGTATATAACATGCCCACAAAGCCGTTGCTGCTGATGCACACGCAGTCCCCAGGTAGCCTGTGCCATGTTCCACCAAGATAACCTTAGCTACAGCTTATCCCAAATAGGAGCACAGTCGTCGTTTTCGATTTTCGATAAACTGAAAGCTGTCTATACTGAGCCAGGCCGCTACTATCATACCGATAAACATGTTGGTGAATGCTTGGCCCATTTGCAGCCTCTGCGCCATCAAGCAACTCGTCCTGCGGAGATTGAGGTCGCGCTGTGGTTTCACGATGCAGTCTATGACACGCGCAGGACAGATAACGAAGAGCGAAGCGCAGAATGGGCGGTCAAGTTTCTTAGAGCATCCAAGGTGGGGCAGGCGATCAGAGATCGGATAGCCCGGCTGATCATGGTGACTCAAACCCATGATCCCTATGATGCAGATACCGCCCTCATGACGGGTATTGATCTCAGTATCTTGGGTACGCAGCCCCATCTATTTGAGCAATACGATGCTGATATTCGCCGCGAGTACTCTTGGGTTCCGGCCGAACAATTCCGACAAGGGCGTGTACAGGCTCTGAACAACTTTCTTGAGCGAGCGGAAATATACAAGACTTCGTATTTTTTGGCGAACTACGAACAGCAGGCCCGGTTGAATCTCAGGCACAAGATAGAGCAGGTTTCCTCTGGTTTATTACCGTAACATCGAAATTTTAAAGATGAATGGAACAAGGGAGGGAACAATATGCGCAGCTTTCAAGAATGGACCTTGGCGGAACTGGACAGAGCGTTTAAGCTGACCGTCCTTGATACCAGCCCGGTGCTGGAAGATTGGATTAATGGACGACAGACGGAGATATCCTCCTATGAGCAGCAAGCCTTACGTTCTTTTCAAAGCCTTTTAAAGACCCATGTTTATGACTGGAACGAGACCGAGTTGGCCTATAATTTTATCGGCCCGCTCATGACCCTTGTTCGCTTCAGCACAAAAGAGTTTAATTTCTTTGCGGAACGTCCGTTATCTGCTGTCGTAGACAAGGTCGAAATGACCGGCAGGCCTGACGGCATTATTGCTTCCGGTTTTCGGGAGCCACAACAGCCATATTTTTGCCTCCAGGAATATAAGAAAGAAAAAGACCCGGAGGGTGATCCGGCAGCGCAGGTATTGGCAGCCATGCTCGTGGCGCAGGAGCTGAATCAGCACCGCCTGCCGGTGTATGGCTGTTATGTTAAAGGGGAAGTCTGGCATTTTCTTACTCTGGAAAAGCGTTCCTATGCAATCAGTCAGGGATATTTGGCTTCACGGCAGGCTGATCTTGATGGAATTTTTTCCGTCCTGAAACGTCTCAAAGTAATCATTACCGCTTTTACAAGGAAAGCAGGCTCATGAATAATTGCAACATAGGCGCAGCCCTACACAAGGCCGCTGCGGAACGCAAAGACGCCGTTGCCCTAGTGACAGGCAAGAACGGCAAATATCAACAATGGACCTTTCAGGAAGTACTGGCCAATAGCAACCGCTATGCCAATACCCTTCAGAAGAAAGGCGTTCAGCGCGGTGACCGGGTCATGCTCATGGTGCGCCCGTCAATGGAGTTCATCTGCTTGACCTATGCCCTGTTTCAGCTGGGCGCGGTGGTGATTCTCATTGATCCGGGCATGGGTTATAAAAACCTGCTCCTTTGCATCGGTTCGGTCCAACCCAAGGTGCTGATTGCCATTCCCCAGGTCCATCTTTTTTCCCGCCTGTTCAGGAAACCTTTTGTGACGGTGGAGCGGCGGTTCTGTGTTGGCACACCTCTCCTCGGACTTTGCGGCACATCCATGCAAGGTGCAGCCTGCAAGGCAGGCACGGATTTTACTGCTGTGAGCACCCAAGAAGACGAGCTGGCCGCGATCATCTTTACCACCGGTTCCACTGGCCCGCCCAAGGGTGTGCAGTACACCCACGGTATTTTTTATCATCAGCTGCAACAGATCCGTAATTATTACGGCATCGGGCCTGATGATGTGGATCAGCCTGGCTTTCCTCTGTTCGCTCTTTTTGCCACTGCCCTTGGCGCAGCAGCGGTGATCCCGGATATGGATCCGACCCGGCCTGCGGAGGTTGATCCGGCCAAATTTATTCGCTCTATTCAGGATAAGCAGGTGAGCTATTCCTTTGGTTCGCCAGCAATCTGGAATGTAGTGAGTCGATACTGCATTGATCAACATATCACCCTGCCTGTGCGCAAGGTTCTCATGGCCGGGGCTCCGGTGTCGGGTGAATTGATTGAGCGGATGCAGCGGATCATGCCCGAGGACGGGGAAGTCTATACTCCCTACGGGGCCACAGAGAGCTTGCCGTCCACTTCTATTACCGGACGGGAAATTCTTGAGGAAACCTGGGCGCAGACCCGGATCGGCAAGGGCACCTGTGTTGGTCGACCCTTGCCGGGAATGCGCGTTAAAATTATCAAGCCGGTTGATAATCCGTTGGCTGATTGGAACGAGGTCGAAGTGCTGTCAAACGGTAATATTGGCGAGATTGTGGTCAAAGGACCGGTGGTAACCCAGGCCTATGATCATAATGAAGAGGAAACCCGGATGGCCAAAATTCCTGATGCGGAAGGTGGAGGTTTATGGCACCGCATGGGAGATATGGGCTATCTGGATGAACAGGGGCGGCTCTGGTTCTGCGGTCGTAAGGCCCATCGGATCCTGACTGAGGACGGGCCAATGTACACAATTTGCTGCGAGGCCATCTTTAATGAACATCCTGAGGTCTTTCGTTCTGCTCTGGTCGGTTTGGGCGAACCGGGCAAGCAGCAACCTGTGCTGACTGTTGAGCTCTACGCCAAAAAGCCGGAAGATGAAAAGCGCCTTTGTGCTGAGTTGCAGCAGTTAGCCCGCTCAAATCCTTTAACGAGCAGTATTGAGATCTTTATGATCTTTTCGGTCTTTCCGGTGGATATCCGTCATAACGCCAAAATATTCAGAGAAAAGTTGGCAGTTTGGGTTCAGCAGCGCATGGAGTGCCGTCAAGGACTCTGAGCATAATATAATCGCAGAGGTTCTGCGTGTCAGTATTCATTTTAGCAGAGAATTCAATAAAAAATATCTTATCCCTTATGCTGGGTGTCGTAGGGTAAATCCCTGTGTTTGCCCGGAGGATGATATTTTTTGAAGAATTCCTAGGTTGTTGTAGTTCTATATCCCACTTGCGAAAAAGGAGAAAACGCGATGAAGAGTCTGGAGTTTGATAACGGAGATCAAATACCCATCCTCGGGTTAGGCACCTGGAAGTCCGAGCCCGGCGATGTGTACAAGGCGGTTAAAGAGCTTTGAAGTTGGGGTATCGCCATATTGATTGTGCGCCTATCTACGGTAATGAAGCCGAGGTCGGCAAGGCCCTGGCTGAATCCATCAGCGAAGGTGTTGTGTCCAGAGAAGAACTTTGGATAACCTCTAAGCTCTGGAATGATTGTCATGCGCCTGATGATGTACAGCCTGCATTGGAAAAGACCCTTGCGGATTTACAGACAGACTATCTTGATCTCTATCTGATTCACTGGCCCGTAGCCATAAGAAAGGCTGTCTTTTTCCTGGTACCGGTACGGATATGCTCTCCCTGGAGGAATTACCGCTCGCACAGACCTGGAGCGGCATGGAAGCAGCTCTGGATAAGAAGCTCTGCCGTCATATCGGGGTGAGTAACTTTAGTGTGCCAAAACTTAAAGCCTTGCTGGAAGTCGCTCGCATGCGACCTGAAATGAACCAGATTGAGTTGCATCCTTATTTGCAGCAGCCGGAGATGTTGAATTTTTGTCGTACGAATAAGGTGCATATAACAGCGTATTCTCCTCTGGGGTCGCCTGACAGACCATCTGTTTTTAAGGAAGATGATGAGCCTGTGCTGTTGAAGGAAGCTGTGGTTTGTCAAATAGCGGAGCAGCATGGCTGTACAGCTGCTCAGATCCTTATAAACTGGGCTGTGCAGCGAGAAATTGTGGTCATTCCCAAGTCAGTCAATCCCGCCCGAATGCAGGAAAACCTTGCTGCGGCCTCCTTGGAGCTCACGGCTGATGATATGAAAAATATCGCAGCACTTGACCGGCAGCGTCGTTATGTCAGCGGAGCCTTTTGGGCCTTAGAAGATGGCCCCTATACTGTGGCGAATCTCTGGGATGAAAAGGAAGAGGTTTGAGACGTATGCTGAGCAGAGTCCCTGTTGAATCCGGTTACCGAGGTGATTGATGCTGGTGGCGGGGCGAATACACCGCTTTGCCTTTGTTGTCCTTTGAGGAGGTAATGAAACTCGACCTCCTCAAAGGACTGTTCTCAGCAGATCAAGAGTGGATATGCTGAACAGAAGAATCAGTCAATATCATAGGTGAGCTGTTTCTTTTCCGTGTAGACAACATCACCTTTTCCGCCGCTGATGTAATATAACAACTTCACTTCGATCTCAACCTCTTCGGTATCTGTATCAAAGTTCATAAGGTGCTCTACTTTCTGGGTTTGGCTGGGGGGCAGGGTCAGATCAATGATTTCTTTGATCTGCCAAGCGCCGTAGCGCATGTCCCTGTCCATATCAACGCCGATTTCAAACCAGGTTTTTTCTGCGGAATAGAGTACTTGTTTTTTCGGGTCTTTTTCTTCAAGATTTCGTGCGGTCACTTCCAGGACCACTTTGCCTGACCACAGTCAGCCATCCGGGATACGATGTCCCGCCTTGTTTTCGACAAAGGCTGTCACTACCGCACTGGGTACCCAAGCCTTATCGTTTTTCACACCCTTAATTTTGCCGGGCAGGTGACGATACTGAGCGAAATTGACTTTCAGGCCGAGACCTTTTTTCACCATATCCAGATCATGACCGCCTGGGAAGAGATGGCTTTTCCTACCGCTCTTGCCACTCTTTTCCATGTGGCAGTCCTGACAGGTTTCGGTGCCGCCGTTGTTTTGGTAAGCGTTCTGGAAGCTGCCAGACAGGGTGTTGCACTGGATGGTCTCTCCGTCCGGTGCTGTATACTTGCCGTGGCATTGCATACAGAAAACTGAACGGGTGATATCAACGGTCTGGATGGTTTTATGAGCACCGCCGCTGTTGGCTCCGGTGGGACCGTAGATGGCGCCTTTCTTGGGGTCTCCGCGTAGGCCACGGGCTACAGAGATAGCCTTCAGGTTATGACAGGAAACGCAGCCGACATTCAGTTTTTCTAACGCTTTTTTCGCTTTTTTTCCGGCTGGGTTGTCTTTTTCCTTATGGGCGGTGACGATCATGTTGCCGATTTTTACAGCTAACTCTTCAGAAGCATAGTTGGCAATCGGGGCATGACAGTCAAGACATTTAAGGAGTTCTGCCTTGGTCAAGGGCTTATTCCACTCTTTTGGAAGGCCGATGGCGATGAAGTTATGAACACCTTTCAAAGAGCCCGGAGAGACAACAGACTTGGCATGCCAAGATCTTTCCCACTCTCTGTAGATTTTGGGATGGCATGAACCGCATTTTTTCTCGTCCAACATTTCGACGAGTTCGTCAATGGTGTTTGCCTCTTTTGTGACAATGGTATGGGGGTCTTTGTCGGCTTGTTTACTTTTTTTCTTGGCCGCAAGACCCGGTTGAGTGAACAGCATGATACATCCGAGTATCATGCATGTTCGAAACAGCACGGTTACCGCTTTCATACTTGTTTTCCTCCAAATAAAGAATTTTTTTGCATTAATTTTTCTTGGTCATAGCGCCTTTAACATCACCTCCTTTGCAAAAAAACATCTGTCGATTTTTCTGTGTTAGATGAGTTGATTATATTTGTATGACACGTAACCTACGTGCATATCTAACAAGGCGCATAATACCTTGTGGTACTTAAATGGAAAGCAAAAAATGATTGAAAAAGAAAAAATATGCAGAGAGTTTAAAGGAGATCCAGACTGGTATTGATAATTTTTAATATAGAATAAAAGGCTTGCATGATGAATCTGTTGATGAATAAAAATATAGCTTCTGGGCTTTTTATTGTTGTGTGTGTATTGATGATAGCCCATTTTGGTAAATGGAAGAGAGTATAGTGGGTTTATTCTAAACAAGATAAAGAGAGAGCTTAATGATTTCAGTTATTATTCCAACCTTTAACCGGGCAGGATTTCTTGAACAGACAATTGGTTCGGTACTGGATCAAAGCCTTGCCTGCGGAGAAATCCTGGTGGTTGATGACGGTTCCGTTGATGCAACTTCGGAGGTCGTTGGCAGAATCAGCAAGGCTGCCGAGGTGCCGATTCATTATTTGTATCAGGAAAATAAAGGGGCTTCAGCAGCACGCAATAAGGGGATTGCCGAGGCCCGGCACGATCTCCTCTGTTTTCTCGACTCCGATGATCGCTGGGCCCAGCGTAAGCTGGAAAGGCAGCTGGAAGCTATGGAGCAGCAACCGCACTGTCTTATTTCCCATACCAGGGAGATTTGGTATCGGCAGGGGGTACGAGTTAATCAGAAAAAGAAGCATGCGCCTCCGCATGGCGAGATATTTAATCGCGCTTTGCGGATGTGTGTGGTCGGGATGTCCACGGTCATGGTACGGAGGAAGCTCTTTGCCCGTTACGGTCTGTTTGCCGAAGATATGCTCTGCTGTGAAGATTATGATCTTTGGTTGCGGGTGAGTAGGAAGGAAGAATTTCTCCTTGTTGATGAGGCGTTGACCCTGAAGGATGGTGGACGACCGGATCAGCTTTCAGCTCTTCATCGTCTGGGGATGGACACCTGGCGTATTCGTTCTCTTTGTCGTCTGTTGGAGAATGCTCGGTTAAGCTCGGAACAGTATACCCTAGCTCTTGCAGAGCTGGAAAGGAAATGCATTATCTACGGTAAAGGATGTGTTAAACACGGCAGGTTGGAGGAGGGGCAGCGCTACCTTGTTTTGCCGGAGCAGTTTCGTGTGAGAAAAGAAAAAAAATGATATGGAATGGCTATGTTTATCGGTCGGCACGGAGTTGTGTTTTTCTGCTGTTTGGTCTTGATTAATCTATTGAATTTAGGTATTGTATTTTATACTGTGGTGTAATAAATTGTACCTTCTGTTTTTTTGTTATATTCAACGACTAGATGGTGGTGAAATGGCTATAATATCAAAAAGTCTTCTTTTGTTTTTGTTTCAAGGAGCTCTATACTGGATCTGTCTTCAGCCTGAAGCAATAGAACCTTATTTCGTTTCTTTTGCGGTTCTTTTTATACTGTTTGTCGTTTATGCGGGAAGCTGCGGGGCTATGCCGGATTTACGAATTAAGGCTCTCAGCCTAAAAAAAATGAAACCGGGTTCAATGCCCATGATCTGTTATGAGATTGAAAATATCGGTGACGGTGATGCAAGGAATGTGCAGATTGAAACGCGAATTAATATGACAAGGAAGGGAAACGGTGGAGATGCATTTTCTAGCCTTATACCTTCCCGGAACTCGAAGGCGTTTTTATCCCGAGGAAAAATCATGCATAAGAGGCTGTCCTTTATAAAAAGGTTGACTGATTATGAAATTAAAATGATTGAAAAAGGGGAGCTGGCTCTTTCTGCCTACTCCGTTGTCCGCTATAAGGACGAGCGTCGAAAAGTTCATCGGGAATTAAGAACATGCAGTGTCTATAATCCGAAGACGCAATGTTTTGAAAAGACCTTTGGCCTCTGTGTCGGAGAGGATTGGCCACATGTTGGTGTGAATCAACCGCTTTCTACAAATTATGTGAGTTGTTAATCTGCTTAGTACAACGAACTTTTTATATCCTTTTTCCTTGCAACGAACTAGTAATTTAGAGGGGGAAGTTGTGTAGCCTTTTACGCTTAAAAAAAGTATAATATATTGCTTTTGCAGATGAAGAATTCCAGGGATGGGCTGAGTTGCGAATGCCTGTTTTGACAAATAATTACCTCGTCCCAAGGACGAGGTATTAGTAGAGAAGAGATTACTTGAGTGCGCAGCAGGCAGCGGGGGTATCGGACCCGGAGTTTCGCAATAATTTTTTTTCAGGAGAAGAGAGATACGTGAGCGAGCAGGGAAACACGTCCTACGGGGCAGAACAGATCAAGGTTCTTGACGGGCTGGAAGCCGTACGTAAGCGTCCGGCTATGTATATCGGCAATACTTCCGAAGAAGGATTGCATCACCTGATTTACGAGGTGGTGGACAACTCCATTGATGAGGCCTTGGCTGGCCATTGTGATCGAATCCGGGTGGTCATCCGTGAGGATGGTGCTGTCTCGGTTGAGGATAACGGGCGCGGCATCCCGGTGGACAAGCATCCTACTGAAAACATGACCGCTTTAGAGCTGGTTATGACGACCCTGCACGCAGGAGGCAAGTTTGATCATTCTTCCTACAAGGTTTCCGGTGGGTTACATGGAGTTGGTGTTTCGGTGGTTAATGCCCTGAGTACGGCAGTAACTGCTGAGATTAAACGAAACGGGAATATCTACCGCCAGTCCTATGCATACGGCGATAAAATTGGTGAGATGGAGATTGTTGGGACCAGTGATCATACCGGAACCATGATCACGTTTAAGCCGGACCCAACAATTTTTACTGAAACTGTCTCCTTTAAATATGATATCGTACGCAATCGTCTGCGCGAGCTTGCCTTTCTGAATCGAGGGATCAATATTTTTCTCAAGGATGAGCGGAGCGGGGCTGAAGACGAGTTTCATTTTAAAGGCGGGATTGTGGAGTATGTAGAGTACCTTAACCGTAAGCGTACCACTATTCATCCAGACCCCATTTTTATTGAAGGGGAGAAGGATCAGGTGCAGGTAGAGGTGTCTCTTCAGTATTTTGACGGTTATTCTGAGCGCCTTTCTTCCTTTGTTAATAATATCAATACCCGTGAGGGTGGCTCGCATGTTGTTGGTTTTCGCGCTGCCTTGACAAAATGTATCAATAAATATGCTACTGATGATGTCATACCCAAAAGTCTGAAAGCGAAAATGGGCGGTGATGATGTTCGTGAGGGGCTGACCGCCATTGTCTCGGTGCGGGTTCCCAATCCGCAGTTTGAAGGACAGACCAAGACCAAATTGGGGAACTCGGAAGTTAAATCAATTGTTTCCTCCATCTGTAGTGAAAAACTCGGTGCGTATCTGGAGGAAAATCCCCAGATTGCTAAGCTTATCTTGAGCAAGGCCGTTGATGCGGCTCGGGCCAGGGAGGCGGCAAAGAGGGCTCGTGATTTGTCCCGAAAAAAAGGCGGCCTCTCGGTGATGATGGCGGGCAAACTTGCTGAATGCCAATCCAAGAATCCCGAGGAACGAGAGCTGTTTATCGTGGAGGGTGACTCGGCTGGCGGTTGTTTCTCCGGGGATACCCGTATTGCCTTGGCTGACGGACGTGCCTTGAGCTTTGAGGAAATCATCGCGGAACAGCAACAGGGAAAAGAACATTTTTGCTACACCATCCGTACTGACGGAAAAATCGGTCTTGAACGAATCCTGCATCCCCGAATGACCAAGCAACAGCAGGAAGTAGTGCGTGTAACGCTGGACAACGGTGAGCAGATAGTCTGTACCCCGGATCATCGGTTTCTTCTGCGCAACGGAAAATACTGTCCGGCTGCGGAACTTATTGAAGGTACATCACTGATGCCGCTGTATCGTAAATTTTCTGATATAAGCGAGCCGAGGATCACCATTGCGGATTATGAAATGGTACGAGATCCGCGTTCAGATAGATGGCTTTTCACCCATATGCTGGCTGACCGGTACAATCGGCGGAAGGGAACGGATGTGGTCGAAGACAGAGCGCATTGTCATCACATAGATTTTAATAAGCATAATAATAATCCAACCAATATTCGGCGGATGTCGCCAGAGGAACATCTGGCCCTGCACCGTCGTCATGTTGGTCGTACTCTGCACCGTCCCGATGTGATCGAAAAAACCAGAGCGATTCATCAGAGTGATGCGTTCCGTGCCAAAATGAGTCAGCGCATGTCGCAGCCGGAAATGCGGCAAATGCTTTCAGAGCGGGCTAAAGCGCAGTGGGAAGATGAAGAATATAAGAGCTATATGGCGGAAAAATGGCGAGAGTTTTATGAAAGTAATGACGAATATCGCCGACAGAACGCCGCCCACCTGAATGATGCGCAAAAAGAATACTGGGCCGATAAAAAAAACAGGCAGGCACAGGCTGAACGTGTGCGCTCTTATTTTGTTGAGCATCCCGAAGCCCGCTCCTCAGCGTCCCAGAAAGCAGAAGAGCAATGGAAGGATAAGGAGTTATTGGCCTGGCGCAGCAAAACAACGCGCGGGCAATGGACGCCGGAATTTCGTGCCCGTCGCCGGGCCGCTTTGGCTCAGACGTATTACCGGAAAACGCTGGCAATACTCAAGCAGTATGAAGAAGTACCGGGAATCGTTGACTTGGAAGGCTACCGGCAACATCGCATCTCTACAAAAGACAAATCACTGTTGCGCTTTGACACCTTCTGCAAACGGTATTTTGATAATGACATTGAACGCGCTTTGGAAGCCGTCCAACATCACAATCACCGTGTCGTATCTGTAGAAAAGCTGTCGGAGCGGCTTGATGTCTATGACATTGAAGTACCGCATACCCATAACTTCGCTCTGGCTGGCGGAGTTTTTGTCCATAATAGTGCCAAGCAGGGCAGGGATCGTGCTATTCAGGCTATTCTGCCTCTACGCGGTAAGATTATGAACGTAGAAAAAGCCCGTTTTGATAAAATTCTTGACTCGGAGGAGATCAAACAGCTGATAGCTTCTCTGGGGACCGGTATTGGGCGGGAAGAGTTTAATCAGGATAAACTCCGTTATCACAAGATCATCATTATGACTGATGCTGATGTGGACGGAGCGCATATCAGGACCCTGCTGCTTACCTTTTTTTATCGCCAAATGCTGCCTTGGTGGAAAATGGCTATGTTTATATCGGCCAGCCTCCGTTGTACCGCTTAGGGCGGGGGAAAAAGGAGCAATACTTTATTGATGATGATGCCCTGAATAACTATCTCTATGATCAGGCCGCGCAGACCATCCGGGTCCGCCGGGAAAACGGCGAAGAGATTGAGGGGCAGGCTATGGTGAACTTGCTCAAGAAATTTACCTTCTTTGAGCGGATTAATAATTTTTTGGAGCGGATGAATATTCAGGAGAAGCTGGCCTTTTTCCTTTTGGAAAACAATGTTCACTCCGCAGATCAGTTTAAAGATGAAGCTTTCCTCGGAGGATTGCTGGAAAAATTGGCTCCCCTGGATCCGATTTCCAGCAGTATTCGCGCCTGTCGCTGGCGTTCAGGCTGTTACGAGGTGGATGTCGCCTTTCGCGGACATGGACATAGTCGAGCTACAATTGGTCCGAATATCCCGCTCATTCCGGAATACCGCCATGCCCTTGATCTGTATCCAGAGGTCAGAGAGCATATCTATGGCAGCTTCACAATCATGAAGGCTTCGAACACCGGGCAGGACAAGGAAATCCAGGCGGAAAACTGGCATGACTTGATTCGCTTGGTGCGAGAGGAAACCTTTAAGGGTAGCCATTTGCAACGCTATAAAGGCCTTGGTGAGATGAACCCAGAACAGCTTTGGGATACCACCATGAATCCGGAAAATCGCACCTTGCTTCAGGTGAAGATTGAGGATGCCGAGTCTGCTGATGATCTTTTTGTCACCTTGATGGGCGATAAGGTCGAGCCGAGGCGGGAATTTATTCAGAACCATGCTCTGGAGGTCGCGGAGCTGGATGTGTAAATAACATATGAATAATATATGAAGAAATAATCCACCCCATCCCCCCCCGAAAAAAAGGGGAGGGGGCGGGATTCCTGTTTCGGCAACGAAATACAAGGCGACACCTCTCATCCGGCCTGTTTATTTTCTGAGTTGCGTGTTGCCCTTTTTTTACCTCCTCTTCTTCCTTTTTCTTCCCCGGTTTTTCGGGCTGCACTTCTTAGCAGTCTGAAGAACAACGCATCCCATCGCTTTCACTTGTATTCGGCTCCCGATCGCGACACAATCAGCCCGGTCCAAATCCAGAATATCTTCTGGAGCCTCTTCATTGGTATCAATAATTTTTTTCCAGAAGCAGGGGCCGGTTTCAGCATCAGGCCCTGGAGCGGTAAATAAAGCCTCTTGTTCAGGGTGACCGTTGAGCATGATAAAAAAATCGTCATTGTCACCGTCATCGATTGTACTTCCTTTAAGCAAGAAAGACAGGGTATGGACATGCTCAGACCAATCTTCTGTGCCCCGTTCCAAGCCCTGCCAAAGGATTGTCTGTCCGGTGGGCGGTGTATCTGAATTGCTGACTTCAAAGAAATTCACTCGACGAAAGATGGCATGTTTTCTCCGAAGTTGAATCAATTTCCTGAAAAAACGTACCTGCCCTTTATTTTTCTCTACGAGATTCCAGTTGAGCCAGCTCATTGCATTATCCTGACACCAGGCATTATTATTTCCCTGCTGACTCTGACCGAATTCATCTCCGGCCACCAGCATCGGCACCCCTTGAGAAAGGAACAGGATAGCCGCCATAGTCTTGATGCGCCGTTGACGGAGAGCAATAACTGACGGGTTATCAGTCGGTCCTGGTGCGCCGGAGTCCCAGCTCAGATTATTATTATCCCCATCTCGGTTGTTTTCGCCATTGGCCAAATTCTGTTTGTCATTATAACTCACGAGATCAGCTAGAGTGAACCCGTCATGGCTGGTGATAAAGTTGATGGAGTTACAGGGTCTGCGTCCGTTATGTTGATAGAGGTCCGAGCTGCCTGCGATCCGGGTTGCCAAGGGGGCAACCATACCCGGAGTTCCGTTCATGAACATCCGGACATCATCCCGGAACCTGCCGTTCCATTCTGCCCAACGGTGATGGGGTGAGAAATGACCGACCTGATAGAGACCGGCTGCATCCCATGCTTCAGCAATAATTTTTGTATTCGCCAACACGGGATCTTCAGCAATCATCTCCACCACCGGCGGATTACTGAGAACATTACCGTTCTGGTCACGCCCGAGGATGGAGGCAAGATCAAAACGGAAACCATCCACATGCATTTCTATGACCCACCAGTGCAGGGCATCCATGATCAAGGTGCGGACAATAGGGTGATTGCAGTTGCAGGTATTACCGCAACCAGAAAAATTGAGATACTCCCTAGTTTGTGGATCAAGCAGGTAATAAATCGGGTTATCAATGCCGCGAAAGGAGGTGGTCGGGCCTCCCCATCCTCCCTCTGAAGTGTGGTTGAAAACAATATCCAGTATAACCTCAATACCGGCCTTGTGTAGAGTTTTGACCATGTCGCGAAATTCCCGGAGCGGATGCGCACTGTCTGACGAATACGAGGCCTTGGGAGCAAAAAAAGAAAGCGGGCTGTATCCCCAGTAGTTACGCAGTTTTTCGCCGGTTTTCGGATTGCTAAACAGGCATTCGGTTTCATCGAATTCCGTGACCGGCATGAGCTCCACAGCTGTGATGCCTAATGCTTCATGTAATCAATTTTTTCACAGATTCCTTTGAAGGTGCCAGGGAAGCTGCATTGCGAAGAGGAGTGCTGTGTGAAACCGCGTACGTGCATTTCGTAGATGACCGTATCCTGTAAGGGAATATTGAGTGGTCGGTCGCCTTCCCAGTCATAGATGTCATGTGGGATCAGTCCGCAGGTCTGGTAGTGAATGCTAGTGCGATCTTGCCCCCAACGCGGAGAACGAACTTCTTTGGCATAAGGATCCAGCATAATCAGGCTGTTGTCATAGGCTAGACCACTGGTGTGGGGTTCTTTAGGACCTGAGAGTTTGTACCCGTAGCGTAGTAGATGATAGGGGGGCAAGCCACTGACTTGGATATGCCAAATATCCCCGGTTTTGTGGAGCTTCGGATCCAGAGGAATTTCAAACCGAGAGGATTCGCAGGCATCCTTTACGCCCAAGACCAAGGTGACTTCTTCCGCGTTCCGGGAAAAAAGGGCGAAATTGATGCCTGTCGGTGTGACTGTTGCCCCGAGAGGCTGAGGTGAACCGGAAAAAGTAGGGAAATTAATTTTCATATTGACTTAAGAATAGTTATTATTGTAAAGTTTTAGTAGGGCAAGGTGCTGAATAACTTTAAAGGGTTGCAGCGCTTAAGAGGGTATTTATGTCGATTTTCTTTCTACCCTGAGTCTCATTTTTTTACTCTGCTACTGACATAGATAGAGTAGCGGAGTAGCTTATTACAATCTTATTGAAAATTATACTCTACTTCTACAAATTTCTGAAAAATAATGGAGGCAATACATGGGACTTTTTAATGCATTGAATCTGAGCGGAAATCCAACAGCCGTTGACTGGGAAATGACTCCGGAATACAGCTTCGGTACTTTTGAGAGCTGGGGTGGTCGAGAAAGAGTTCGCAGCAACAATGAGCGGATCTATTATTTTATTGTTGACGCCTGGGGTGAAACACCTAAGCTCTGTTTGATGGAGCGAGGTATTAAACATGCTAGGATTGTCGCGGAGATCAAGGCTCCTTCTGAAATGATGCAACGCTGCGTGCAGAAACAGGGCAAGGTTGCCCTGTTTGAACGAACCCACGCCATCAACGGTGAGCTGAAGCAATGGTTGCTGGACAATATCATGGAGAATGAAGATACCTCCCGGGTTATCCCCATCAAGGAGGAAGATCAACGTGATCTTTTAGGGGTTTCCGGTCTCCCTGGAGTTGATGAATCCTTACCCGAAGATCTCCCGGCTCGCATCGTCCTTCCTGAGACGACCATGGAGTTTGTGGAGGAGGAGGCTGGCAAGATGATCAGGGAATATAATTTTACTGATCATAAACGGAATCCCAATGGCCTGTTTGGAAATTATTTGGTTGATAACGGCGATGGTTTAACAGTGACAGATGTGGTGACCGGCCTAATGTGGCAGCGGGACGGGTTGGATATCATGAGCCATCGGATGCTGCGAAAAGGGATAGAAAAACTCAATGAAGAGGGTTTTGCTGGTCACGATGACTGGCGGATGCCGACTCTGCATGAGGCTTTATCGCTTGTGGAACAGGAATTGAACAGCAAGGGACATTATCTCCACCCTGCATTTTCTGCTGATCAGCCGTTCATTATGGTCGACACCATCCGTCGGCCAGGAGGGCAGTGGTTTGTCGATTATAAACAGGGGAGCGCTTATTGGTCTTCCGGGACCATCCCCGGTGGTTTCGGGAGCTTTGCCGTAAGGCCTAAAGGCAGGAAGAGGTAATTAGTAGCTTGTCTTTAGAAGGGATCCCAATGAAAAACCGCCCCGTCAAAGAGACGCGGGCGGTTATTTTTTGGGACTGTGTCAGAGCAGGTGAGAAAGTGTGAGGATTGGATGAGGACTTGGTCGTGTTAAATCCCATTTTGCGGGCTAGTGAGACTGTTAGTATTATATTTTATTTCAGAAATTTAGCGAGGGGGAGCGTAAGGGATGAGAGAAAAATATGTAACGTTATACGAATGCAGAATTATCTGATTGTCTTACAGGAAAAATAAAGGAATACGGGCTGCTAAAAGCAACTTCCCTCATAAAAAGTGCATTGATTCCAGTGCGACACCAGATAGCCGAGATAGCGTTCATATTCGGGCACGTCTTTTCTTCTCTGGCAGTCATTCAGTTTCTTGATCCATTTTTCATTGGCATACAGCTTTTTCCATTGCATGCCGATCCCGTGTAGATTGAGAAAAATCTCAAGGAGAAAGCGACCTATCCTGCCGTTGGCATCGTAAAAAGGGTGAACCCGGACAAATTGCTGATAAAATTTAATAGCCTGATATACTGGTTTGTTTGTACGGGGGATGAGGTGAGATACCGCTTGCTGTATCTCGCCTTTGATTCCCTCTGGTGGAGTGCCCTGAAATTGTTGGCGGGGGCCAAAAAAAATAATACCATTGTTCGGGTCCTGAATTTGACGATACAATCCTGCATTGGCGAAGATGTCCTCAAAAAGGTAGCCATGAAGAATACCGGGGAGGTGAATGAAGAGTTTTTGGCATTCCTCGGGATCAAGAGTTCCCAGCTTATGGATGAATTTTTCCGTATTTAATTGGTCAAAGCGGGCGTGAACTGTTCGTAAAGCGATATCGAGTACCGGAGGGCAGGGCACAGGGAAATCTTCCAGAAGTTCGCGAAAATGTGCCCGATCATGAGAATCGCTCTGATGATTCAATTACAGCAGTTCGTCAATCTTCTGCAGCAGGTTTTGAAAATCATGCTTAGCCTTTTGGCTCTGCTGCTGATAATCTTCTGCATTCGGGTAGGTGGCAAAGGTTTCAGCCTCTTCTTTATCCATATCCAAGGTGAAGGAATGCCAGGAATTGGACTTCAAAACATGGAAGGGCTGCTGGGCAGTACCTTGGTCGAGCTTGAGGAAGTTTTTTGCAAAGGGTTGGTTGGAATAATAAGTAAAAATTGCAACATCACTGATAACGGCACTTTCTTCCGCTTCCAGCCAAGGTGCTTCATTATGGGTCATTGCGCTGAGGGTGAAGGCGGAGTAATCGATATAATTATCCAGAATAAAGATGAGAAGTTTTTCCTGTTCCTCACTGATCCCTGCCGGTTTGGTCCCCGGAGGGATAATATCCGCCCCATGTTTTTTATAGGAATTATAGATAGGTGTGTTCACAGGCCCATAGGTCCATTTTTTAAAATCGGCCTGGATCAACGGGTGGTGTGCCACTAAAGTCCATGACTTAGCGTAATAGGCAAGCTTTTGCAGCTTCATCGGTGTAATGCCTTTATCGGGGTATGCGGCGATGATGAACTGAGCAAGCTCTATGGCATGTATAGGCTGCGCCTGAGAAATTGCTGTCATAGAAGGTTATCTTGTAGTGTTATTATCTCGTTGTAATGCGCAAATTTCTTTGTACAAAAGCAATGTTTCTCCAAGTAGAATGTACCGTAAAAGATACGTTGTGTCAACGTATCTTGCCGAAGTTTTATAAAAAACGCCCTGTCAGAAGACACGGGCGATTTTTTTGTTGTGTCGGTTTATTACAAATCTTCAGATTTTTCAAATTCAACTCTCTGTTTTGGTTTCAGCAAGTTGAGCTACCCTGATCTGCTCTTTCTTTTTAAAGCCGTAATCAACCAGACGTTTGATATCTGTCCACATAGTTTCGCTACCCATAATGGCGACAACAATGGTATCATCACCTCGTTGAAACTGTCCCACATAGGTCTGGCGAGCCAAATTGGTATAGCCGGTTTTGCCAGCCAGCGCCCCATCCACCTGCCAGAGTGCGCGGTTATGGTTGCGCAGGAGTTTACCGTATGAGGTTTTGACCTTGGTTCGCTTCATGCGACCAGCAAATTCTTTATCTTGCATGGCATGACGAAATATCTGGGCGAGATCTCGTGCTGTGGATTGTTGGCCCTTGGCGGTCAGGCCGGAGGCTGTGCGACAGATGGTATTTTTTGCTCCCCAGAGCCGGGCATGCAGGGTCATCAGTTTGGCAAAATCGGCTTCACTACCAGCAATTTTTTCTGCCAGAGCAACGCTTGCATCGTTTGCCGAAGCCAGAAGAACCGAATTAATCAGGTCATTGGCCTTATATTTTTTCTTGGTGCTTAAATAAACTTTGGATCTCGGCATTTTTTCCGCATGCCGACTGACCCCCACCTTTTCATTGTTTTCCAGACGCTTTATGGCAATCATGCCGGTAAGAACCTTAATGGTTGATGCCGGTTGACGGGGATTATCTGGAGCCTTGGCAAAAATGGTTTTGCCTGTTTCAGCATCCAGAATAATAGCACTCTTTGAGGTGATATGTTTATTGATGCCTGCCAGACGAATTTTTTTCCTTTTTTTCGTACTTTTGGCCGTGTTCTTGGTTGTAATGGCAGTCTTGGTAGTTGTGGTACAGGAAATTTTTGCAACTCTTTCTTTTACAGATGAAATATTTCCTTTGTTTCCGAGGATGACAGGCGTACCCGAGGAGGTGTCCGGTGGAGAGGTTGCTTTGGTACCTGTTTTGGTAACAGTCTTGTCAATGGTTGGGGCAGAAAGTTGCGGGAGCGTTTTGGCTTGTGGCGCTTTTTTGGCAGTACTGCTTAAAACAGGAAGCGTTGCCTGTGCTTGCATGTTGCCGAACGACAGGGTGAATACACAAGGTGCTAAGAGTGCGATAAATAAAAAAGAGCATCGGTTCATAGGGATCATCCTCTTTGTATCTCAGGTTCGTGGGAATCTGCGAAGCAGAGTCATGAGAAGGTATCGGTTTTCGTTTGCAGGAAAACCTTTCTGCTATTTTCGCATTGAAAATTACAAAATTATTATAACTGATAAGAATTGACTTTGCATCTTTTTAGGGTAAAAATATCCATTAAATGGATTGGCGGAATGCATTATTTATAAGCATCGTCTTTTTTGTGTTTTAACCATTCTCTATCGCGATACTCCTCCCTTGAACATCGAATTTTTTACAACTCGAATTTATGAAAAAAATAATTTTTTTAGTTTGTTGCCTCTGTATTATCGGAGGATTTTCGTATTTCCTCTCACGTCCTGCTCCGCCTAAGCCTCCGCAAAATTACTATGCTCATTTTTTACCTGATGATGTGGTGGCTGTTTTGAGTCTTTATGATATGGAGGGTTTGTCAACAGCATTTCCGGGTACACCCTTGGGGCGATTTTTGTCCAAGCCGGTCATGCACGAAATAATGGGAGAACTTGGGGGCACGGACGAGGACCTGGAGAAATATGATGCTTTCTATAATGCTGTTGCTGATGTGATGACGAGCCCGATATTTCGTCAGGTTTTTGGGGATGATGCAGTCATCGCCTTATGCCCGCCGGATCCAGAACGGTTACAAGATAACCCAGAGCAAGAACTGAAAAATTCCATCTTAGCCTTTGGAACCTCATCCTCTGCCGGACCGATTGGAAGATTTGCCCGCTTGGTGATGCGTAAAGATATGACAAATGCGGAGGTAGCTGGTTTGGATATGACTCGCATCAGGCTGGATGAGAATGAGATGCTCTATGGGTATGACGACCAAGGAATTATTGTCTTGGCCTATGATCCGAGGAGAATCGTAAGCGCGGTTGAGCGAAAAGCGACCGGGAAAAATCTGCGGCATGCTGAGTCCTTTACTGCAACTGAATCCTTCTGGAAAGAGGAAAGAACTGGGCAGCTTTACGCTCATGCATATCTCAATGCAATATCTCTGCAAGAGCTTGTCAGCGCCTTTACTCAAGAAAAGGGACAGCAAGCGGCAGAAACGATGACAGGAAGGGTGACGGAAGAGTTGGCAGGGATAAAAAGTATAGGGGGGGTAATCATCGAAAACCAGGGCGAACTTCGCCTACGGATGAAAGGAGAAGTTAATCCTAAGTCCTTGCCCAATCAGGTTCAGGAGGTTCAGGCTGGTGAGGTGTTATCAGACAATGAAGATCTTGCCTTGTCCTTGTTGCAAGCAAATACCTTGCTGCATTACCGGCTTTCTCATTTTGACAAAGCGTTTTTTCGCAATTTCCTAGCCTCGGCTAAGACGAAACAGCAGTACAGCGAACTGGAAAAGACCGTTCAGGATGAGGTAGGTTTTTCCTTAAATAAATTTTTAGAGGCTGTAGGGCCTCAGGCCGGGATATCTGTCCATGAAATTGTCAATGCAGGCATGTTTCCCCTACCGAAAACGATTTTGGCTCTTAAAGTTCAGGATAAGAAGGCTGTGGGATGGGCATTGAAAAAATTACGTGGCACTCTTAAAAAACAAGGACTTGTAAATGAGCGCCAGGAAAAAATTCAAGGGCATCGCTTCTATTATTGGACAATTATGCCTGTCGAGGCCTCTCATCTGGCCATAGCATTGACTGACACCATGTTATACATCGCCAATGGAGAAAGCCAATTGCGAACCTTACTTGAAGGGGCGCAGGATCCCAAGACCTTAGCCGACAATATGGTTAAGGAGCTGGGAGAGACAGCCGGAACCTGTGTGGCTACTGCCAATTCAGACGCATTTCTTCTTCGACCGGAGCGGTTAGCCGGTCAGCTTGCCCCGATTGCGGATTGGTTGACGAATATGTTGTGGGCGAGCAGAACCGGTTCAGGCAGGAAGATGCAGGAGGAGGTCCTTACCCTTATGCGTTCTTTTGATTTTGTTGCAGCCTGTAGCGATCTTGTAGAAACACATGTTAGAGCCGAGGTTATCTTTAAAACGCTTCCCAAGACGGGAGAAGAAAAAGAATGATCAGCTCACGAGAAGTATCGTATTATTTTAGGTAGAACGGGGTAACAGCATGAACAGAATAACCGACTCCTTGGTTATTCTCCCATTACACATCCTGCGCTTACAGCGAAGAGACAGAGCCCTCTGCCTCTTCGCTAATAAGCTACTATTCCAATCGTTTCAAAATCCACCCCACCGCCGCAGGCAAATCCTCAGCAACCGTGGCAGGCTGCATTTCCTGCTGCGGGCCGATATATTGTAGATCCCCCCGACCGTAGCCGCTGAGCACCAGAATAGAGGTCGCTCCAACCCGAGCCCCGCATTTCAGGTCAGACCAGCGATCCCCGACCATAAAAGAACGTCCCAGATCAAGATTGAGTTCCGCAGCAGCCTGTTCCAGCAGCCCGGTCTTGGGCTTGCGGCAATTGCAATCCTTGCGAAACTGTTCTTCCTTGGCCTCCGGGTGATGGGGGCAGATATAAAGGCCGTCGATATGGGCACCTTCCGCTGCCAATTCCCGTTCCATCTTGGCATGCACCTCATCCAGTAGGGAGGGTGGAAAATAGCCCCGAGCCAAGCCGGACTGGTTGGTCACCACCACCACAGGAATATTCTGCTCGTTCAAGATACGGATTGCCTGGGCAGCTCCGGGCAGGAGGATGAATCTGCTGATATGGTTAATATAGCCCATCTGTTCGTTGATGGTGCCGTCGCGGTCCAGGAAGACCGCAGGTTGTGGTGTCATTTTCTCTCGTTCAGTTATCTTGTAACGTTCAGGGTGAAAACAGGGTATCCACCCAAAAAATTTGTTCGGTAGGGGCGCGGCGTGCCGTGCCCCTACGACACCCCTTACTCTTTCTTGGTAGGCAACAAAATAATTTCTGCCGCCTTTTTCGATTGCAGGTATTTTGCCGCAAGAGCAGAAATTTCATCTACAGTAATTGCAGCAATATCGCTCTGAATAGTCTTGGGCCATTCCAGCCGTTCAGGGTGTCGGGACGATTGCACCAGCACGGATTCCAGCCAGTAGCGATTAGTGCGAATCATATCCCGAATCGAGGTCATGGTCGGCTCAAGCGCACGTTCCAGCTCATCCGCAGTAATTTTCTCCTTGGCAAGCTCCGTCCCGAGCTGTTTCAGCTTGTCAACCACCATCTCGGCCTGAGGCGGGTCAACCACGACCACTGTACGCAATACCCCGTACCCCGGATCAACAAGGCTGGGGCGATTATAGGCATAAGGCGAGTAAGCAGCACCTAGTTCCTCACGGATCAGCTTCCGCATCCGATCATCAAGCACCGAGGCCAGCACATTGAGTCGACGGGTTCGAGAAATATCCCAGAAATCATCTGTGGGCCAGGCAACGGTGACCATGCCTTTTTCACTATGCGTTGTCACGGGTAGGGACAAGGATTTACCGGACGGAAAAGAGATCTGCTCACCGTCGACCTTCTGGAAACTGTTCCGCGCTTGTCCACCGAAATAAACCCCGGCCAGTCCCAGTATTTCCTGCTGATCAAAATCACCCACCACAGAGATTTCCAGCTCGCTCTCCTTAAAAACAGGACGCAGCCATTGCTCGATATCTGCAACAGTTATCTTGTTCAGCATTTCCAAAGGAACAGCCCCATAGCGCAGATTGCCACCAGCCAAAAATCGCTCTCCCTGGAGATGCATCATCCCCTCTACAGAACTTTCCATCTGGGCATAGGCCTGACGGATCCTCTGCATCCCCCGCTGAAAGGCATCTTCCCGAAACGCTGGATCATACAAATTGGTGTACAAAAGCTGAAAAAGGAGTTCGCTCTCGTTTTTTAATCCTTTACCCTGGAACTGAAAGTCGTCCTCCTCAATCTGAAAACGAACATGGGCTGAATAAGGGGCCAACACCTCTTTGAGTTGCTCCTCAGTCAGGCCGCCCACCCCGCTTTCTGGCAGCAACATTTCGGCAAGCAGGGCCAAGCCTGGCTTCGTTTCAACGAGCTTGCCGTGTCCCAAGGTTGCCATTATCTTGATCTCATTGGGCTCAAAATCCGTATGTTTCAGGTTAAGGATCAGACCATTTTTAAAAACATAGCGTTCCGCTCCAATCTCCTTATAGCTGATATGCTCGTCAACCTTGCCCTGCTTTTTCGGGATCGGCAGATAGGGAAAGACTGCTTCCTTGCCCTGCACCCAGGCAGTAACTTCGGCCTGTTCAGCCTTGTGAAGCGCCTTGAGGATAGTATCTTCTGGAGATATCCCGTTTTCCTTCTTCAGCTCAGTTGTCCCCATGACCTTGACTAAGCGACGCTCATGCCACATCTTTTGAAAATTTTTATTGAGCTCAGCCAAGGCCATTTTTTCCAAGGAAGGCTCAAACAGAGACAATTCCTGCTCCGGTGACATAACGACCTCATTATTATTCAGGCTGCGGATAATTTTGGACACTAAATCTTTGCTCTCTCTACTGCCCGCCACCTGTACTTCTTTCTTTAATCGGGACAAAATCTCACTTTTAGCCCGTTTGAATTCAGCCTCATTGAAACCAAATTCCTGAGCCTGCCGCAGGGCGGTATTGAGCGATTCCAGCGCTTGCTGCCAATGTTCAGGCGATGTCCTGGCATCTATGGAGGTATAACCCAAGCGACGGAGAAAGATGCCGCTGGAAAAATCAGCGCTGGTCATGGGACTCTTGGGTTGATTCACCAGCTGTTGCAAGCGGTTATCCATCATGACTTGGACAACATATTTTTTTAAGTCAAGGAGTTCTTCCGCCTTACTCGGTTGAGCCGGGACAATATTCCAGACAGATTCAAGGGCAACCTCGGTATAGCCGAGATCTGTCTCAAAAAGATAGATGGCCTCGGTCCCGTTTTCTACGACCTGACCGAAATCTGGGCAAGGCGGAACAGGTGTTTTGGCCTTCAGTCCACTCAACTGTTTTTTGATGAGCTTTTCCAGATGGCTGAGATCTGTATCACCCACTGCAACCAAGATCATGTTCTCTGGTCGATACCAGCGTTCATAATATTGCCTGAGCAGGGCTGAATCAGCCGTCTTCAGCACCTCCTCCGTGCCGATCATGTCACGTTGGGCTACCAGAGTCCCGGCAAGTCCCTGTTCGGCACTCTTCTTGGACATCCGCATAAAAGCAGAATCTCTACTTCGTTTTTCAGCAAGAATGATACCCCGCTCTTTATCCACCTCTTTTTCCAGGAGGAGAGCTCCGCCTGCATAATCGGCCAGAACCAGCAAGCCGTCGTTCAGGGTTTTTTCCTTGGCGTCCGGTAAAAGCAGTTTGTACACCGTTTCATTATAAAAAGTATGAGCATTGGTGTCTGCACCATGCTCCATTCCGATGGATTGAAAATACTCAACAAGAGAGCCCGGCGGATGATGTGTGGTCCCGTTAAAGAGCATATGTTCCAAATAATGGGCCAGCCCTCGTTGCTCTTCGGTTTCATGCAGGGAGCCTGACTGGACATCAAGATACATGGCAACCCGGCCCTTGGGCTCGTCATTGGCCATCATCACATAACGTAGCCCATTTTCCAGGGTACCGAAAATCAGCGAAGGGTCAGGCTTGAGATCGCTTTGCTCATGAGGCCAGCCCTTACTAATGCAGAGTTGTGTGGAAGAAATTGAAGTCTCCTTTGCCGAAGATGAGATGACGCTACCAGGAATGCAAAAGAAGCTGGTAATAAGGAAAACAAGCAAAAAACGAGTAGGCTGCACATGCATTGAACGATCCTTTACGATGAGGGTTGCAGGTTAAAATACGGCCTTGAATTTGAGTTCCATGAATTGGAGCAAGGATACCATGTTTCGTCTATCATCCCAAAGAAAGAAATAAAGAAATTCTCTGGGTTGATCTCCAGGGCAATTTCCGGCTTAAAGAGGATACAGGAGGGGGCAGGGCGTGGATGTGGCTAAAAATAGCTGAAAGTAGTTGGAAGTGGATATTTCCCAGAACCGTTTGCCGCTTGCTGAGGATTGGGGTATAGTTTTTTCAAATAACCTCAAGTTGACGTAACATATTTCCCCTCACCGCCTATGAAAATCCTCCTGGTTGAAGACGACCGAAAAATCAGCGCATTTGTCCAAAAAGGCCTCAAGGAACTGGGCTTTAACATCACTGCCTGCGAAGACGGGGATGAGGGCTATTATGTGGCAACCACCCAGTCCTTTGACGCTGTCATTCTTGACATCATGCTGCCGGGACGGGACGGCCTCAGTATTCTCAGGAACTTACGCGAGCAAAAAAACACGGTACCGGTCATCCTGCTGACCGCCCGCTCAGCCCTGAACGAGCGTCTGGAGGGCCTGAACCTCGGGGCGGACGACTATCTCTGCAAACCCTTTTTTATTGAGGAATTGGCAGCCCGTCTTCATGCGGTCAGTCGGCGAGCCTCGGGTAATACCCTGAATCTTCTCCAATGCGGAGAGCTGGTGGTTGATCTTATCAGTCGGGAAATCAAGATAGGCAAGCAGGGCATAGAACTTACGGCCCGAGAATTCAGCCTGCTGGAGCTACTCCTCCGGAGCCCGGACCGCGTCTACACTCGGACCCAGATTCTTGAGCATGTCTGGGGATATGATTTTGACCCGCAAACCAATGTGGTGGATGTCTATATCCGGCGACTGCGCAATAAGACCAAGGAGTTCCCCGGTGCCCCGGTGATAGAAACAGTACGCGGGGTGGGCTACCGCCTGAAAGAACCGGGGCAGTAAAGTGTTCCGCCTCAAGATCGCCCTGTTCTCCGTCCTGATCTCCGGCACTATCCTGATCGCCTTTGGCCTGCATTTCCTTTCGGTCATCAGCAAGGTGCAGCTGGAACGACTCGACCGGGAAATCCTCACCCTCGGCGAAAGCCAACTCCATGTGGTTCATCCTAGAGAGCATTGGGAGAATTTTGGCAACTCGTTACGTTCCATCTACGGTAAGCAGTATCAGGACAATCTGATTATTCAGGTACGAGGTGGTCAGCAAGATATCCTCTATACATCCTCGGATTGGCCTGAAGAAATCTCCATTTCTTCTTTCCCTGAATTTACCGACCAAGAGCCTGTAAACAAAACAGATGAACCCCCACCCC
>MTKO01000067.1 GCA_004028505.1 Candidatus Electrothrix aarhusensis | reverse complement strand
GGGGGGTGGGCTGAGGCACGGTATAAGGTTGATGATTATGTCTTAATACCCTCTTCATAGGGTAGGTGCTACGACTAAAAACATGGTATATAGGACTTCTGAGATAAGTCTTAATACCCTCTTCATAGGGTAGGTGCTACGACCTTAACCCATTTTTTGAAAACATCCAATGTGGTGAGTCTTAATACCCTCTTCATAGGGTAGGTGCTACGACTTCAGTGATCTTTAACGGACGACACGATCCTCTACAGTCTTAATACCCTCTTCATAGGGTAGGTGCTACGACAGCGGCCTTGCTTCAAACGATAATAGATTCAGCAGATTAAGCAAGTAAAATTTTACCATCAAAACGGGTTTTGGAAGTTGTCTTTTTTGAATTGGCATTACAGACGGTAATACAACGCGATGCACGACATCGTGACTCTTTTGTCATAATCAGTATTAAAAGTTGAATTTCGAGTCATTTTTAAAAGATTTTCTCCTGAAAATTCAAAAGGATAAACGCATCTTTTCAATCATGACGAATAATGACAACAGAGAAAATCCGCCTAGAAAAATTTGATGGTCGGTCGAGTTTTTCCCTTCTCTCAGCAGACACAAACCACCTGCTCTATCATCTCCACCAGTCATTAATGAACGTTTTTTCCACCAACAACACCCTGAAGGCAGACACATACTAACATATTCCGACATGACGAGAAACGAAAAACATCAATCATCAGACAGCAATCCTCTCAAAAAAGCATCATTTTCCCCGAACACCCCTTATCCGACCTGACAAACAAGCCACACCTGTGTATTATATGTACTTGAACAGCAAGTAAGCATCAGGGTATCCTTCCGAAAAAGTCCTTCAAGATACGTGAACCACCGACAAGCCAATACATGACAAGACCATGAAACGACGAGTTCTCTACAGCGAAGCCCATTACCCAACCATTGTCCGCAACAAGGGCTATTTTGTCGATAAAACTCAATATATCAAACGACTGGAAAGGGTAGCCAACCCGGTTTTCCTCCGTCCTAGGCGTTTCGGCAAGACCCTGCTCTGCTCCATCCTCCGCCATTATTACGACCTCAACTGCGCAGACGAATTCGAGGAGCTGTTCAGCCATACCTGGATCGGCCAGCACCCGACGGGCAACCAAAACAGCTGCATGATCCTGTCTCTGAATTTTTCCCTGATTGAATTGAACAAAGATATCCAGCGAATCGAACGCAATTTTCAGCAGTATTGTAATGGCGAACTTGATGCCCTGCGGGATTTCTATCCCTCCCTGCTGGCGGAGATGCCGGAAGTTATCATGGATGCCCCGGTGGCGGAGAACCTGACCGCAATCCTGCGCTATCTGAAGAAAAAATGCCTGCCGCCCTTGTTCATCATCATTGATGAATACGACAATTTTGCCAATCAGCTGGTGGTCTCCCACCAGGACCGGCTGTACCGGGAATTGACAGCGGATGACGGCTTCATGAAAACCTTTTTCAAGGCCCTGAAGGCAGGTCGGGAAAACAGCACCATCCGTAACGTCTTTATCACCGGGGTATTGCCCATCACTATGGATGATATGGCCTCGGGTTTTAACGTGGCAAACTTCATCACCCTGCACCCCCGGTTTGAGCATATGCTGGGCTTTACCCAGGAAGAGATGGACAAGTTGCTGGATGCGGTCTATCAAGATCACGGCATTGACCCGGCCAGCCGCCAGGAAGTCGGGGCTGTGGTCAAGAACCAGTATAACGGCTACTCCTTTGTCCGACCAGGAGCAGACGGCGTGTACAACTCCACCTCGGTGATGTATTTCCTCAATTGGTTTCAGGATTATCAGACCATGCCTAAACACCTGACCGACCTGAATCTGAAAACCGATATCTCCTGGGTTCGCCGCCTGACCGCCTCCAATCCGCAGCTGACCGAGGAGTTTGTGGACCGTTTGACTGTCCACGGCAGCATCCACTACGACGATGTCATGCTGATGGAAAAATTCAACATGCACCAGTTCTTTGAAAAGGGGTTTTTCCCGATCTCTTTTTTCTACCTAGGCATGCTGACCCGGAAAGACGAGTATTTTCTTCAGCTGCCCAACCTGAACATGCGGCGAATCTTTACCGAGTATTTCAACGAAATTCACCGCATCGACGTTTCCACCCGCTACACCGAATTCATGCAGGCCTTTTCCAATAAACCGGAACTGGAGCCGCTCTTTGCTGGTTATTGGCAGGAATATGTTTCTCAGCTGCCCGAGGCGATTTTCCAGCAGGTCAACGAGAACTTCTACCGCACTACCTTTTACGAACTGTGCAGCCGCTACCTTTCCCGCTGGTTCACCTGGCATGTGGAGCGTTCCTACCCCAAAGGTCGTAGCGATCTGGAATTTGTGGGCAAGTATAATGAAATCTACGCGGGCCTGCGCTGGGTGATTGAATTTAAGTACTTTTCCAATACCGAATTCAGCAAATTCAAAACAAGTATCTCTGATTTTCAGCTCCGGTCTCAAGATATGGAACAAGTCACCGGTTATGCTGAGGGATTGCAGGAGGAATACCCGGAGGCCCACATTTCCCTCTTTGTGATTTACTGTTTTGGCAATCAGGGCTTTCGGGTATTTGAGGCTGGGTGATGTGCGTTACTCGCTTTTACAAAGGCGGCAAAAAATCTGACATAGGAAAAAAAAGATGGACACCCTATACATCTGGCTGCTGGTCTATTTCATCCTGGCCTCACAGTTTTACCTCCTGGATAAAAAAGGAAAATTCTTTCTGAGAAAGCTCTACCTCCTCCTCTATAATGTAGGCCATCGCCAGGAAATCACCGAGGCCGAAGTAACCAAAGGATTTATCTATAACCAGAGCCTCGGTACCCGGCTGACCGCCGCGTTTGTCTTTGACCTCATTCTCAGTCTGATTGTCTGGAAATTCAACACCCTTGGCTTCGGGATCAAGATTGTCCTCCTGTTCCTCGGAACCCCCACGGTTTTTCTGGGATTTTGGTTCGGTGGGGTGCTGATGGCATTTTTCTCGAAAGCGTTCAGCAAAACCGTGACCACCTTGATGATATCAGCACGGGCAAAATTGATCCGATAGAAGAAATGCAGCGTTCCTTTGATGAGGTCAAAGACACTGTGGAGGATTCCTTGCGGCACAGTTTTTCCTCGCCAGAGGAAGCGGAGCCGAAGAAGAGCGGTGATGCCGATACCGGAAGCAGCAACACAGCGGCGGACCAACAGGCGAAAGAGGATCAAGAGGCCTTGGCCGCTCTGCGCGAATTTCAAAAGGGGAAGAAGTAATGCCGGAACAGCAGAACATCCAGAACATGGAGAATGTGCAGGAGGAGAGCTGGTTTGCAGTGGCAAAAGACAAAATATCCACTCGGATCAGCGGATTCTTCAGGAGGAATAAGGGCAAATTTATCTTTGCTGCCGTCGCTTTGCTGATCCTGCTTGTTCTCTTCCGGGCCGTTTGGCAGCCCTTCTTTCTCACCCTGCGAGAATACAGCTTTGCCTTTATCGTGCTGACTGTTTATTTCATTATATTGGCGATCCTCATAAAGATAAAGATCAGGCTAAAAATTGTAATGCCCCTTTCCCTGATTATTTTTGCCTGCCTGACAATCTATGTTCTCAGCGATGCGCCGAAATATCTGGCTGCCTATTTCAGATACCAGTCCTTGAATATTGTCGAGTTGCACGAGCTGCCGCTCACCCGATCAGAACGAGTCCAGCCCTTAGATTCCATCTATGTGCAGGCCAGCGAAAAAATCAATGAAACCGAATCGGTGACGATTCCTGATCTGATTCTGGCCGACGGCAAGCAAAAATGGGCTATGGAGATTTTCCCCACCTATCTCGGTCAGAAATTGTTCAAAGGCAGGATTGAGGAGCTGTTCGTCATCTCAGCGAGCTCTGCCTCGCCGGATTTCTCTGAACGGGAAAAGGTCCATTTTTCCACGGGTGAACATCTCCTGTTTTCAAAAAACGTGAAGAGCAATGCTGTTAAATCTCTTGGCCCGTTAAAATATTTCAGTTACTTCCCAACCAATGTCAAAGTGGTGCCGGACGGCAAGGGGAACTGGCTGCAACTGGTTTCCCTTGCTCGCTACAAAGGGGTACTCTTTCCCCATATCGAATTTGCCGGGGTGCATATCATCCGCCAGAGCCAGCCAAACAGCTCGGCTTTTTCGACCTTCCTCAAACGCCTCCTTTTCGGGCTGGGTGAGTTTATCCCGGCTGAACACATCGCTGATCATCCTTATCTCAAGGGACAGAACCTCATCCCCTACCCCGCCTCGCGCAGTATCGCCGAATCGTTTAAATTTCAAAAAGGTTTCTTAAACCCTATAAAAAGTTATCACGATGGCGACATCCGCATTCCCAAGATGCTGGGCAACCATAATGCAATGCCCTATGTGCTGCTCTTTCAAGGTGTGGATAAGAAAGACGGCCTGTTTCATTATTTCGGCCTGGAACCCTATGACGAGCGCAAGCACGGTCTGAGCCTTTCCCTTTTTATCGCCAGTGACGGCAGGGATGAAAAAATCTATATTTATGATCATTCCAAGAAAAAAGAAAGCCTCACCGGGGCCTCGGCCATTGCCACCAAAGTGATGGAGAGCAAGAAAAACTATGATTGGTCAAAAAACCAGCCGGTAGAGAACAGGCCCTATATCAAAGATATTGACGGCAAGCGCAGGCTGTTCTGGCTGACCACCGTGGCCACCGTCAATGAGGAGGGCGGTTTGGCGGGCAGTATCCCTGAAATTGTTATCACTGATGCGGCGACCAACCTGCCGATCTGGGTGGACAGCAAAAATCAGGGGCAATGGCTTGAGGTGATCCAGGAACAGATGCAGTTTGTCAAAGATGAGTAGCATGAAAAAAGCTCTGGCACGCTTAGGCATGGTCAACTACATCAACACCGCTCCTATCTACGAGGTATGGAAAGAGCAGGTGCAACGCCCGGACTGGCCCGTGACCGAGGCCCCGCCTGCGCAGCTCAATCAGCTGCTGGCTGCCGGTGAGCTTGACCTCGGTTTTGTCTCCTCCTACGAGTATGCGGCTCGACCCGAGCAGTACCGGATCATGGCTGACCTCTCCATCTCTGCCACCGGGCCGGTAGGCAGTGTCTTCATGTTCTCCTCGGTTCCGCCGGAGGAGCTGGAGGGCAAGCAGATGCTCATGACCGGTCAGTCCGACACCTCGGTCTGGCTGTTGCGCATTATTCTGGAAGATTTTTTCTTGGTTAAACCCGAATATACCAGCGGCGAGGTGTTCGGTGCCCGCGAGCCTGCCAACGAACCGGCAGCCGTGCTTGCCATCGGCGATGAGGCCCTGCGTCTGGCAACAGAGACCAACTCGCCCTACCCTGTTCAGATTGACCTGGCTGAATTCTGGCATCAACAAACCGGTCTGCCCTTTGTCTTTTCCGTCTGCGCTGTGCGTGAGGATTTTCTCGCAACAGCGGAAGACACCGCAAGGGACTTGCATCAGACCCTGCTTTCCTGTCGTGATCAGGGTCGAAAGCGTCTGCCGGAGATCTCTGAACGAGCGGCCCACCGTATCCCTATGGATCCGACTGCCTGTCTCCATTATCTCCAAGCTATGGAATATGATCTTTCCCCGGCAAAGTTAGAGGCCCTGGAGGAATTCTTCAGCCGCCTCATTCGCCACGGAGCAGCATCTGCCAAGGCTCTGCCTCTGAAGATTTTTCGATGACATTCTTGCCGTTTCCGGCCCGACCTCCTGCACCTCTGATCTTCGAGCAAATAATGGTCCCCCTTGAGGAGAAAAAAGAGTATGTGCGGAGAACCTTTGCCTCTATCAGCCATAAATATGATTTCCTCAATTCCTTGCTTTCCCTTTTGGTGGATCGCTGCTGGCGTTGGCGCACCTGTCGCCTGCTGAATGATTTCCCAGAAGGCCCGGTGCTTGATCTCTGTGCCGGAACCATGTCCCTGTCCAGAGAACTTGCCCGACAGGCAGGAAAGCGGCAGGTTTTCTCTATGGATTTCTGCGAGAACATGCTCAAAGCAGGGGTGAAAAAATTGCAGGATGACCCGTGCAACCCAAGGATCTTTCCGATCTGCGGAGACGGAGAGGCCATCCCAGCAGACGGAAACCTCTTTTGCGGCTGCACTGTGGCTTTCGGCGTCAGAAATCTTGTTAACATCCCGATGGATTTGACGGAGATGTACCGGGTTCTCCAACCCAGCGGCAGGCTGCTGATCCTTGAGTTTTCCCGCCCGACCAACATGCTCTTTAAACCTCTCTATACCTACTATCTGCATCATATCATGCCCCGCATTGCCGGTATCTGCGTAAATGACAAAAAGGCGTACGAATATCTTGCCCAATCCATTGCTTTGTTTTATGAACCTGAGGAGCTGCTTGCTCTGATGCGAGAGGCAGGCTTTATCAAGGTGGAACGTAAGAAACTGACCTTGGGGATTGTGTCTATCTATGTCGGCATCAAGTAACGTCACGTTTGGTATTAACAAAAAACAGCTATCTCTCAAAATAAGAAAACAATTTCAAAAATATGCCTGGCAAAGAAAAAAAGCAAAGCAATCCCACCTCCGAAGGAGGTTTAGGCACTATTTTTGAAACACGGGTTCAAGCCGCCTTTGTTGTGCTGATGCTCTCTGGCCGCGTTGCGCCCTGTCTGCCGCCTTTTCCCATTATTAAGCTGAAGCTGCAAGGGAGTTATGCCGGTTTTGAGACCGATGACTTTATTGCCTTTACCAAGCTGGGTGAGAAAGAGGCGAAGCTGCTTGCGCAAATAAAACATGATGTCAGCATCACGAAAGGTAATAGAAATTTTGTCAAAACAGTTCATCGTGCTTGGAATGATTTTAAAAACAAGTCCTTGTTCAATCCACTAAAGGACTCTTTTGCCCTGATCACCGGCCCGCTGGATTCCGATGACATTAACCATGTGCGCCCTGTTCTTGAGTGGGCGCGGTACTGTGAAAATGAAGCGGAATTTTTCCTTAAAATCAACAAACCAGGATTTGCCAGCAAAGAAAAAAAAGCCAAGATAGAGGTCTTCAGGACAGTTCTAACTGAAGCAAATGGCGCAGATATTTCTGAGCAGCAGTTGTGGAGTTTCTTAAAGTCCTTTCATTTGATCGGCTATGACTTAGACCAGGAATCCGGCGGGACACGTTCCCTGCTGCTTTCCCTAATTGCCCAGTACACAAAGGGCGAGCCGTCTTCTTTGTGGACAAAAATCCTTGATGCTGTGCAAACAGCGAATCAGAATGCGGGCACTGTCACGCTTGAAACGCTGCCGGAAGAAATTACTTCAGCATTCAGCACGGCTGATTTTTCAGGTTGGCGGGCTGATCTTAACAAACTCAAAGATCATGGCGAGTATATTTTACAAAATATCAGAACCAAGGTTGGCGCGGTGCATATCCCGCAGACTGATTCGCTTGCCCAGCTTTTTGATTGCAGCGAATCATCTGGTTTTGTTCTCGTCTCCGGTGAACGCGGTGCCGGTAAGTCGAGCCTGATACGCAGCTTTGCCGATGCTGCAAGTGAAAATGCACCAATTTTCTGCCTGCGCACTGAAGACTTAGACAAGCCGCATCTGGATAATGTATTTTCAGCCATTGGTCTGCAAAGCTCTCTTGCTGATCTTGAAGCTGGCTTTGCCCTGGTGCCTAAGAAATACCTGTTGATTGAATCGCTGGAAAAACTTCTTGAACTGTCCCGCACATCAGCCTTCAACGACCTGCTCCAATTTCTGAAAAAACAGTATGGCTGGACAGTGATCGCCACCTGCCGTGATTATGCGTACCAGCAGATTGTTTTTCACTATCTTCAGCCTTCCGAAATAAATTTCACCTCGCTTGTCCTGCACGGCTTTACTGACGAAGACGTTCAAAGTCTCTGTCAACAGCATGTTTCTTTACAGCAACTTATTAAAAATAAGACTCTCAAAACCTTCCTGCATTCTCCTTTTTACGCAGAGCTGGCATTCCGAGTGCTTGGCAATGGCGGGAGATTTTCTCCTGATCAAGGTGAAAGAGAATTTATTGATGCTGCTTGGGACCATGTCATCGCTAAGGAGCAGGAACGGGAAAATGGAATGCCTGTCAAACGCAGGCAGACCTTTATTGATCTTGCGGTACAACGGGCCAAAAAGATGGTTTACGGGGTGCCGGAAAAAGGATTTGACAGTGAAGTACTGCTCAAGCTCGAAGGAGACAATCTGGTGCGTCGTGACACGAAGAAACATCTTGTCAGTCCGGCGCATGACGTGTTTGAAGATTGGGCACTTGAACGGTATATCGAAGAGGATTTCCAGAAGAATCTTGGAAATCAAGCTGATTTCTTGGCTGAAATAGGCAATGAACCTGCCATCACCAGAGCCTTTCGTTTGTGGCTGCACCAAAAACTTAGGCTTGACGAGGATGTTGAGGATTTCGTCTATTCCGTATTGACCGGCAAAGATGTTGCGCGGTATTGGCAGGATGAAACCATTGCTGCTGTGCTTCAGGGCGACAATCCAGATGAATTTCTTCGCAAATTGAAAAAGCATCTGCTTGCGAATGAGGGAGAACTGCTTCAGCGGTTCTGCTTTATCCTCAGAACCGCCTGTCAAACACCTGATCAGCGAACTCTTCCCCGGAAAGATGACGGCAAGCCGAGTATTTTGTTTCTCAAACCGCATGGAAATGGCTGGCAGGCTCTGATTTGTTTTCTGTTCAACAATAAAGACAATTTTCCTTATACGTTTCGACCGCACATCGCAGCAGTGCTGAAAGGTTGGGCAGGTTTGCTTCGGGCGGATGAGCTGCTGCCTGTTCCAGCCCATGAAGTTGGCCTGTTAGCCCTGTATCTGCTGAATGATATCAAAAAATCGCATGGTAGGGATGACGGTCGAAAAGAAATCATTCGTATTATCATCAAAACTTCCTCGGCAATTTTAGAGGAGTTTGCTGCTCTTGTGGAGACAGATATACTTGCTACTTCAAGAGGGACTGACCGACCGCCTTATGCTGATGATTTCTGCGAACTGATTTTTTCGTTTATCGAGTCCGCCTTTGTTTGCGCCCATCATCCAGATTTATTGATCAAACTTGCTTATTCTGAATGGTTTGTCTCGGAACAACGACACACCGATGGCCCTCGTTTTACACATCCCACAGATAGAAGGGAACGATTTGGTCTTCATGAATTCAACCGTAATTTTCTTTCTGCCAGCGGAGTAACAGGCCCATTCCGACACCTTCTTAATCACCACCCTGCAAAAGCAATCGATTTTATAATTGATATCTGCAATAGAGCTGTCGAAAAATATGCCCATACCGGATATATCCGCCATCAAAATGATGAATTTTCAGCACCTGTCATAGAGCAGGTTGAAATTCAACTCAACGACAGCGCAACGGTAAAGCAATATTGTTCTGGTAGTTTTTGGATAGCATATCGTGGAATTTCTGAAGTCCCGCCTTTGTTGGAATGCGCTCTCATGGCCCTTGAGAATTGGCTCATCGTCTATACAGAACATGTCGATACGATTGCAGTTGAACGGATATTTGACCATATTTTGCGAAACAGCAATTCGGTTATGCCGACTGCGGTACTGGCATCTGTGGCAACCGGCTTTCCAAATAAAGCAGGCAAGGCAGCCTTGCCATTTTTGAAAATTCCTGAATTGTACTCGTTGGATCGGGGACGGTTTGTTCATGAGCGAGGAGGGAGGATTATGTTTCCTAGCTTGGGCGTGGAGCCGTTGGCAGATTTTTATACAGAAGAACGACGTGCGGCTGCGCTCCGTCCTTGGAGAAAGGAGCATTTGGAAACCTTGGTAACGCGCCTTCAGTTTTCAAAGTTGAGAGAGACTGCCCTTTCTGCGGTTGACAAGATACGTTCATTTTTACCTGACAGTAAGGATATTCGCTTTCTTCTTCATAGGATTGATAGTAGGAGATGGAAACCGATACAGGATAAAAAAAATAACAAAATTGTATTTGAACCTGAAGAATTGGAGCCTGATTTAGAAAAAACTCAGCGTCAAACCCAAGAAACTATGCAGGTGTGTAATCGTTTTTCCGCTTTATTTTCTTGGGCAGATAAGAAATTTAAACGTGAATCGTCTGATCATGAATTCTACCAGACATGGAATCAAGCTCTCGAAGAAGCCAAAGAACTTCATAAGATTTTTGAAAAAGAGTCTGCTTTTTTTATACATCATGGGGGCGTAGGGCCTATTGTAGCAGCGGCAGTTTTTATACGAGATTATTCAAATGAACTCAGCAAAGGAGACCTTTCTTGGTGTGTAACTCTCATTAGTCAAACGATTAAAAGCAATGCTGATACAGATCATTACCTGGACCTGAAAGACGTTATATATCATGATGGTTCCGTGGCAGCGGCTAATATCCTCCCTGTATTACTGGGTATTATTCCTGATGATAAGCAATTAGAAATTAAAATACTAATCGTTACTGCACTGACTCATGCGGAGGAAAAAGTTCGATGCATGGCAACAAATGGGATTAGGGAACACCTCTGGCAAAGAAACACGGAATTCGCCGAAAAATATATCGCCGGAGCAATCAAGTACGCTCGTTTTGAAAAAGAAAATGAACTTGAAGCGCGGCGAATATATTCTGGAGCGAGTGAAGGCAGAGAGCAGTGGCTGGCCAAAAAAGACGCGTTCCGTGATCAATTCGCACGAGGTGCGCTGGGAAATGAACTGGAACAGATCACTTTTGCAACGCATAGTTCGTGGTGTATCCTCTCCCCCTGCTTGATGATTCCAGACGGTTCAAGAGAGCCTGAGCATGTTGCGCTGTTCTCGCAAATGCTATGGCTCTTTTTTGCAGTCGAGCAGAATCAAAAAAAATACTATCAAGACCAAGATAATACGCTAAAAATTGACACTGACATTTCATTCGGTTTTATCCAACGCTTCGCAACCTACCTATTCCCGCTACACTCTTCTAATTTCCATGATTACATTGACCTGTTAAAAACAGGTTGTGAAACTGCACCCGGTTTTACATATTCTGTGCTGCTGCATATTGCATTAACTTCTGAACAACAAGAAAAAAAAGAAATCTACTGGCAACTCTGGGGACAGTTGTCAGAAACTGTGCAGCAAATTGCTTTGAAAAAAGCTGATGATAATTCCAGTGATAGCCAACAAGGAGAAATCAGAAAATTAATTCGCGGTATGTTACATGCGGACACTCCTTGGCAAAAGCTTGACTATGAAAATCAGGAAATGACTCTTGGCAAAGACCTGCTGCTTGAGTTTGCCGAAAACGCCGGAAGAAACCAAGATGTCTTTGAAGCCCTTGCCTCGTTACTCTACCATTTCCCAAAAATCTTCCTTGAAGAAGGCATCCATCTGCTTGCCCGCCATCAAGGCGAAGTCAAAGACAATCATCTGATTTCATACCGAGATACCGCATTCTATCTTGAAAACGCAATCCAACGTTTTTTGCAGCTTGATCACCCCGGCCCTCTGCCCCGAAAAATGCACGAGTCATGTTTCATCCTGCTCAACGCTCTTGTTGAAACAGCTTCTTCGCGGGCTTATTATTTACGGGAACATTTAATTCGGTCACGAAAAATCCTTTAAATGCTAATCAGTCTTATGAAACAACCAGACATCCTCTCCCAAATCGCCCTCGGCGAAGACAGCACCCGTCAGTTCAAAGCGGATGTGCATAACGTCGATGAACTACCAACCAAAGCAGGCATCGACATTACGCCGTATTCTGTTTGACCATAGGCTGTTGACTTTTACAGGAGCGCGGTATATACTTTTAGATATATACCACTTCAATGAAAAGGAGAATACGCATGGAAACAGCAAAGTTATTTACCAACGGTCGGAGTCAGGCTGTCCGCCTGCCTAAGGAATTCCGATTCAAAGGCAAAGAAGTTTTTATAAAAAAAACAGGTGCTGGCATCCTGCTTCTCCCTAAAGAACAGTCTGTCTGGGACATTTGGGAACAGACCCTGCTTCAGGGCGGGGAACCCATTCTTCCAGAACGGAACCAATCAAAAGAACAGCAGCAGCGGGAAGGACTGGATGAACTTTTTGCTTGATACCGATATCTGCATCTATCTTATTAATAAACGCCCGCCTTCGGTCATCAATAGATTCAAACAGTACCAGCCCGGCGATATAGGGATTTCGGTCATAACCGTGTCCGAGCTGGAGTATGGGGTTGCAAAGAGTGTCCGGCAGGAAGAAAATCAGCAACGTCTTGAGGCTTTCCTTGCTCCGTTTGACCTGCTTTCCTATACTGCCGAGGCTGTCAGAACCTACGGGGCTGTCCGGGCGGATCTGGAAAAACGAGGAAAGGTTATCGGCCCGCTTGATATGCTGATAGCCACCCAGGCCCTGACGGAAGAGCTGACCTTGGTTACCAACAACGAAAAAGAATTCAAACGAATTCCCGGCCTTCGGATTGAAAATTGGGCAGTATAATGGTTTCCTTCATGCCTGTCTTACCAAGACTATTTAATTTCAATGAACTTTATGCATCAACCAGACCTCCTCTCCCAAATCGCCCTCGGCGAAGACAGCACCCGACAATTTAAGGCGGATATAAAAAACGTCGAATCCTTAGCCGCTGAGATGGCCGCCTTTGCCAATACCAACGGCGGTACCATCTTTATCGGTGTAGCAGACGACGGCTCCACCCCCGGACTTTCGCAAAAGGATGTGGGCCGAATCAACCAGTTGATCAGCAATGCGGCCAGCCAGGGTGTTCGCAGTCCGCTGACTGTGGAAACCGAAAACTTGGCTTTAGAAAATGGCCGCCTTGTGATTATGCTGCGAGTTCCCAAAGGGATCGATAAACCCTACTTTGATAAAAACGGTATCATCTGGCTGAAAACAGGCTCAGACAAACGACGAGTAAACTCCAAGGAAGAACTGCGCAGACTGTTTCAGATCACAGCACAGTTCCATGCCGACGAACTGCCAACCAAAGCAAGCATTAACAAGCTGGACAAACTCCGTTTCCGAGATTTTCTCCGGGATATCTACGAAATGGAATACCCTGATTCCATCAAAGAACGAACCCGTCTGCTCCAAAATATGAATCTGGCCGCCGATGACGGGAACCTCAACCTGGGCGGGCTACTGATGTTTGGCGAACAGCCAGAATTGATCATGCCTCAGTTTGTGGTCAAAGGAATCCGCTATCCCGGCAATGAAATTCACGCCTCCGATTATCTGGACACCGAGGATTTTGTCGGCCCCCTGCCAAAGATCTTTGCCGATGTTCTGGCCTTCATCATGCGCAACCTCCATAAGGTGCAGGCCGGGCGAGGAGTGAACTCGCCGGGCATATCGGAAATCCCCAAAACAGTCTTTGAAGAGTTATTGGTCAATGCCCTGATCCATCGAGATTATTTAGTGAGCGCGGCCATCCGTGTGTTTATCTACGACAACCGCATTGAAATCATCAGCCCAGGTCACCTGCCCAACAACCTGACCGTTGAAAAAATCCGTGCTGGCAACGCCAATATCCGCAATCCCATTCTCGTTTCTTACGTTGCCAAAGGGCTGCTGCCGTATCACGGCTTAGGATCAGGAATCAAACGCGCCCTTTCCGCATGGCCGGATATCGAGTTTCAGGATGATCATGAAGGTTGTCTCTTTACAGCAATAATCTATCGGAAGCCCTTAGAACAACTGAGTGGATCAAGCCCAGCACAGGAAAAATAAAAAATGACTGCTACAACCAACGGAAAGCCTCAACCATAACGCATCATCCTCGCCGTCCGCCTCCAAGTGCGGTGGGAGGAAAAAATGCACCGGAGGAGAATTCTGCTGATCTTACCAAATCACTTTGATACCGGCATATTGAGGAATGATCTGATCTGCAGTAATAATCGGCATCCTGTGTTCCAATGCAGTAGCAATGATAATCCTGTCACAGGGATCTTTATGAAGGAAAGGGAGGGATGCTGATTTCATGGCGATAGCTGAACTCACCGGTATTTCTTCTATTGCATAGCCTTCGACCGCCTTGCAATACCATTCCTCGGCAGACATGGGCAGGCCAAGCTTTCCGAGTCGGTTTTTCAGAACAATTTCAAAGGAGGATATCGTTGAGATAAAGAGTTCGTCGGCCTGCGCTGTAAGTTTTTTTATAACTTTATCAGGAATATCTTCCCGGCGACCGGCAAGCATCAGCAGGGCGCATGTGTCCAGAAGGAGCATCTATTCATCTCCTCCGGGCGTGTAATCGGGAAAGAATTCCTCCGGCAGCGGGGCCTCGGCAGGCTCTCTGAAGACAACTCCGGTGAGTTCGGGAATGACCGGGAGTTCTCCGGGGGATGCCTTCCCCGATCTCGGCCGGACAAGTTCCGCCATCACTTTGCCGTTCCTGCATATCTTTATAGTCTCATCCTTTTCGGCAACGAGGGTCAGCAGCTTGGACAGGTTTGTCTTGGCTTCATGCGTGTTGACAGTGATCATAACAGACTCCTTGTTTAAACTAAGTTTAGCTAAGTCCTTTTAAGGGTACAGCCGTCTGAGATGTGCGTCAAGCGAAAGGAGGAGCAGATGCATCTCTTAATGCGGTGCTCAACCATTCATTCCTGTTGTACTGCGCTCCGTCATCATAGAATTTCAGATCGTTGACCTTTATCGGAAAAATCCAAAATACTGTCTCGCGGCGGTTCTGAGCAGCCATTCAATTGACTATACCAGATGACTATATTATACTACAAAAGCAATAAGACATCCTTGACAGCCCACACAGCAGAGGAGGCAGCGCAATGAAAACAATGGCAATCAGTCAGTTTAAAGCCCATGCATTACGAATTATCAGTCAAATAGCAGAAAATCATGAACCGATGATTATTACCAAAAGAGGCAAACCCCTAGCTCGGATTCTGCCGTATGAGGAAGCACGGTCTTCACCGAAACCGGGTCGACTTGCAGATACTCTTGTGTTTGAAGAAGATATCGTTTCTCCACTGGGTGAGGATATGTGGGAGGCGTGTTCTTGAAGTATCTTCTTGATACCCACACATGGATCTGGTGGAATATGAATCCGTCAAATCTCTCCGAAAAGGTCATGCAACTCATTTCAGACAGCGAACAATACAGTGAGCTTCTTTTGTCCGCAATTTCGCCGTGGGAGTTCTGCAAGCTGCTTGAGAAGAAGAGAATCGGCATATCCTGTCCCCCGGAAGAATGGCTAAAAGAGGCACTTAATATGCCGAAGTTTCGTCTGGTTGAACTCACCCCGATAATTGCGTATCGCTCCACGAGCTTGCCGCAGCCTTTTCATAATGATCCCGGAGATCAAATAATTGTTGCAACTGCACGGGAAGAAAACGCCACTCTTCTGACAAAAGATGGGAAAATTCAGCAATACAGTCATGTAAATACTCTTTGGTGAGAAATGAATACAGCTAACCGGCTCCAACACATGCCTAAACGCCTCATCCTCGCCATCACCGGAGCCACCGGCATGCTCTATGTCACGGCCCTGCTTGACCTACTGGCCGATCAGGACGTAGAGGTGGACGCGATCATCTCGGATTCCGGCAGAAAGGTACTCCGCCTGGAGCAGGACATGGACCCGGAAGACCTGCCCGGTGTCAGCCGCTGGTTTGCCGCAGGCGACTTCACAGCTCCGCCAGCCTCGGGCTCGGCGCGTTACGACGCCATGATCATCCTGCCCTGCACCGTGGGTACATTAGGTGCCATTGCCACTGGTTTTTCCGGCAACCTGATCCACCGGGCTGCGGATGTCACCCTCAAAGAACGGCGACCCTTAATCCTTGCGGTCCGCGAGACCCCGCTCAACCGCACCCATCTTACAAATATGCTGGCCCTCCATGATGCCGGAGCAACTATCTGTCCGCCCATGCCCTCGTTTTATCTCCATCCTCCTGATTTTCAGGCAATGGCCCGTCAATTTGCCGGGCGGATCTGTGACCAAATCGGCCTCCACCTGAAAGACCTGCCCCGCTGGCAGGGTATTTAAGCTTGCCGCCACAGGCTAAATCCTGTTAAAGTCGCGGAACAGAGCGGCATTTATTGCAGGCGCTACGGAGCAGGTTAGGGAAACTCACAACACAAGGAGAACGCTATGCGTTGGCAGGGAAGACAAAAAAGTGACAATATCGAAGATCGACGCAATCAGCGTGTTTCCGGGGCCGGAGGTTTCGGGAACAGCAACAGCATGTTACGCCTGTTGCCCGTGGCTGTGAAGTTTCTCGGCTTCAAGGGGACCGCTGTCGTGGTTATCTGTTTAGGTGCTTACGGTCTCTTTTCTGGAAACCTCGGCAATATGCTGGCCGTACTTGGTCTCCAGCAAGGAACGTCAATCAGCACGTCCAAGGAACCGATTCGAGAAACTGCGGCGGAAAAAGAACTGGTAGATTTTGTCTCGGTGGTCCTAGCTGATACCGAATCAACCTGGAGCACCTTGTTTCAGCAGCAAGGGAAAACCTATCAGGAACCTCGCCTTGTGCTGTTTCGTGATGCGGTGAAATCTGCTTGCGGCATGGCTGAATCCGCCACAGGGCCCTTCTACTGTCCTGGTGACCAACAGGTCTATATCGACCTGGGCTTTTTCGACCAACTGAAAAATCGCTTCAAAGCACCAGGAGATTTTGCTCAGGCCTATGTTATCGCTCACGAAATAGGCCATCATGTGCAAAAGCTGTTGGGCATCTCCGACAAAGTACACTCAGCCCGGAAAAAAAGCAGCAAGGTAGAGGGAAACAAGCTTTCGGTTTTGCAGGAATTACAGGCTGACTGCTTTGCAGGCGTCTGGGCCTATCATGCTGGTAATCAGGACTTACTCGAAGAGGGTGATCTGGAAGAAGGGCTTGCAGCGGCCACTGCCATTGGTGATGATACCTTGCAGAAGCAAAGCAAAGGATATGTCAGCCCTGATTCCTTTACCCACGGCAGTTCGGCGCAAAGAGTGCAATGGTTTAAAATCGGTTTGGCCAGCGGCAAAATGGACAGTTGCAACACCTTTAGCGATAAATAGTAGTAAAATTAAATATATACGCGAACAAAGAAGATTATTTATCTTATGACCATATCCACAACAGAAAAACAACAACGGAGCGGCACGCTTACCGTGGTCGGTACAGGGCCAGGTGCTGAGGATCTGATGACGCCCCGAGCCCGTCAAGCCATTGAACAGGCCCAGGTGGTGGCTGGCTACAAGACCTATCTTGACCTGATTCGCCATTGCATCACGCCGGAGCAGCAGGTGCTTTCCTCAGCCATGATGCAGGAAATCGACCGCTGCCGTCGGGCCTTGGAGCTGGCTGACAGCGGCAAGACCGTGGTGTTGGTTTGCGGAGGTGATCCGGGAATCTACGCTATGGCTGGTTTGGTCTATGAGCTGGTTCGCGACACGGACAGTAGTAGCAAAATTGAGATCATTCCTGGCATTGCCGCGCTCAATGCCTGTGCCGCTGTCCTTGGTGCCCCCCTGATGCATGATTTCGCCGCAATCAGCCTCTCCGACCTGATGACTCCGTGGGAACTAATTGAAAAACGCCTCCAGGCCGCTGCTTCGGCTGATTTTGTCACGGTAATCTATAATCCGAAATCAAAAAAACGCACCCAGCAGATCATCCGTGCTCAAGAGATTATGCTTGAGCACCGGGACCCGCAAACCCCGGTGGGGATTGTCTCCGGAGCCAGCCGCGAGCATGAATCCGTCTGCCTGACGACCTTGGAAAAAATGCTGGACAAGGACATCGGGATGCAGACAACAGTCATCATCGGCAACTCTGCAACCTTTATTTTTGGCGACAAGATGGTCACACCGCGTGGCTATTCAGCAAAATACGGTCTTGCTGGAGAGAAGAAACGGGCCACATAAAAAAAGGCCGGAGCAGATAACTGCCCCGGCCTTTTTGTTTATTGCTTATTAACCCGTTTGCAAGAGAAAAGTTTAGTCGCGTCCGCCACCGAAGAAGGTAAGCAGCATCCAGAAGAGATTGATAAAATCAAGATACAGGGCCAATGCGCCGAGAATTGCTCCCTTTTGAACTGTCTCCTCGCCCTGCGTCATTATTCCCTGATCACCCATTGTCTTAATCCTCTGGACATCATAGGCTGTCAGGCCGACAAAAACCAGGACGCCGACAGCAGATATTGCCAGATGCAGGGTTGAACTCCCTAAGAACATATTGACCACAGAGGCGATAATAATGCCGATCAACCCCATGAACATAAAAGATCCCATGCCAGAAAGATCTCTCTTGGTCACCATGCCGTAAACCGCCATTGCTCCAAACATCCCGGCTGTGATCATAAAGGTGCCTGCAATGGATGCGCCAGTGTATCTGAGAAAGATAACCGACATGGTTAATCCGTTTAAAGCTGCATAACCAATAAACAAGGCAGTTGCGGTTGCTGCTTTTATCTTTTCGACCCGAGCAGAAAGATAAATAACCATCCCTAGTTCGGCAATAATCAAAAGGAGATACAGTGGTGACTTGGCAATAGACAATGTCAATCCGCTGGCGGCTGCAAACCACGCAACAATGCCGGTCAGTGCCAGCCCAACAGCCATCCAGTTAAAAACCTTGGCCAGGAAAAGAGTTGAAGCCTCCTGCCGCGCTTGGCATTAACTGCGGTAGTACTCGCATACTTTGTTTCCATATTGTATAGTCTCCTGATAAATTTTATAGGATTTGCCATGTTGTACCGATTTATCATCAGTCGGCAATACTTCAATCATCTCTCATTAATGTAACCACTCTGCTGAAACAAGGCAAGAAATTCAGGAGAAAATACCATGAAAATAGCGATCAGCGGCAAAGGCGGAGTCGGCAAGACAACTATCATGGCTCTGTTGGCCGGAGAACTGAAAAAACAGGGGCGCAAGGTCCTGGTGATTGATGCTGATCCCAGTCCGCACATGGCTGAAACCTTAGGGATCAGAGATGCAAAGCAGGTCAAGCCCATTGCCGACATGGGTGCCTTGCTGGCGGAACGTGCCGGAAAAAGCCAAGGCTCGCCTTTTTATAACCTCAACCCGGAGGTTAATGATCTGTTGCGGGATTTCATGCTGGAACAGGACGGCATTCGCCTGATGATTCTTGGTGCAGTGCAAACAGCAGAAGGCGGTTGTGCCTGTCCAGAAAACCATGTGCTCCGCAAGATGCTCAAGAAGATGCTCCTTACCGCAGAGGAAACTGTTCTGTTGGACATGGAGGCCGGGGTGGAACATCTGGGTAGAGGCACAGTGGCCGGAGCTGACTGTCTCCTGATTGTGACCATTCCCTCCAGATCTGGCATCCGCACGGCCCTAAAAATTAAAAAGATGGCCGATGATGTGGGCATCCCTCAAGTCTATTTTGTCGGTAATTTGGTTCAGAATCAGGATGATGAAAAATTTATTGAGCAGGAACTGGGAGAACGGCCCATTGTTTTTTTTCCAGACTCCAAGGCAGTGCGTCAGGCCGAACGGGCTGAACAGTCAATAGTTACGCTTACTGAAGGAGTAAATGATGCACCGGAACAACTTGTACGCATACTGCTGTCCGAAGGATGATAGGAAAAACGTGCTGGAGAGGTGAACGGCGTGGTCTTGATTTCAGACCGAGGAGACCTTGAAGGCCGTAGACTGTTTGGCTAGAAAAGCCAATTCATCTGTTCCATCTCAGAGTTATTAGTGTGTTTACAACTCACGACTTGTCCTAGAAAAAAAGTCTGAACATAGACGAGCACACATAAGTGTCGGGGTGTGATGTTGCTGCCGTGAACGAATATCACGTCATCGCCGGTGAGGAGCAGCCAGCATGTGATAAAAAGAAAAAGAAGAGACAGGGAAGATAATGCAATAAAAATAATTTTTTCAAATGAGCTTATCGTTCCCTGGTCCTTTTTGACATTCAGCTGATCTTTTTTAACAACCATATGCTCTCCTCCTCGCCCTCATAACAAAGACATGTATTTTTGTACTCTTTTTGATAAAAAATAAAGTTTTTTAAACACTTATCAGTAATAATAATTAATACTATTAACTTCTATTTTATCATATAATGTGCATATGTCAATAATATTTACCAGAAAAACAAATTTATTAAATAGAAATGATTACAACAAATTAAGCACCAGAAGGGTGTTTTTTCCCTCAAGGGAGGAAAGAAAACCAAAGAACTGATGCTAAATAATAAACTTTTTAAAAATGCTTAGGAAGTTTGTTACGAATAGATGTGATCCACTCCTCTATAAAAACGAAAAAGAGGAGTGACCTTAACACGTAACCCTTTTAAGATAGGATGATGTTGGCGGGCAGCAGTAGATCTTTCCACTCATAAGTGCTAATGTGGTGCCTTGCTATAGGCCACAGGAAAATTGAGCAACCAGCTCATCTCGATACAGTTCAACAAAGGCATCAATATCTTGTTGCCAATTCTGCATTAAGTTAATCTTATGCTCTTTCAGAAAGCTATTTTCCAGGATGGAATTGGCCGGGCGGTGGGCCGGGGTAGGATATTCCGCTGTGGTACAGGGCTCAAGAGAAAACGCAACCCCCAGAGACTCAAGAAAATATTTCGCACCCCCATACCAGGTACTGGAGCTTTCCGCAGTGACATGGGCAATGCCAGTGAGGTCGGAAGCCAGCAGCTGTTTGATCTGGCAGGCCAGGGTCATGGTCCACGTTAACGAACCGTACTGATCATCAACCACCCGGATGGCTCGTTCAGGATCAGCCGTTGCCAGATGCAACATGGTCTTGAGGAAATTATTTCCTCCCATCCCGTAGAGCCAGGCCGTGCGCAGGATAAGAAAATTATCCATCCTTTCCGTAATTTCCTGTTCACCGGCCAGTTTGCTTTTTCCGTAGGCAGACAGCGGACTAACAGGGTCCTGCTCCGTATACGGTTCTGGGACCGATTTGTCACCGGCAAAGACATAATCCGTTGAAATATGTACAAGTCGAGTACCGCTTGCCGCACAGGCTTCAGCCAAGTTGGCAGCCCCTTGGGCATTGACAGCCCAACAGGCCTCCTGCTCACTTTCACACCTGTCCACCGCAGTATAGGCGGCACAGTTAACCACCACATCCGGTCGTAGCATTTGGATCTCATGCTGCACCTGCTCAGGCTGGGTAATATCGAGTTGCCCTGATGTGCGGCCATGCACCGCATACTCTTCTCCCATGACTGTAAGGCAATCCTGTCCCAGCTGACCGCCTGCACCTGTTATAAGAATATTCATTACCTTACCAACCCATCCTTCAGCTGTGCATCTTCCATCTTTGCATCTTCCAGCATCGCCATCAAATATTGACCGTACTGATTTTTCATCATTGATGCAGCAAGCTGAGCAACCTGCTCAGCCGTGATATACCCTTGGTGATAGGCAATTTCTTCAACGCAGGCTATTTTGAGCCCTTGGCGATCCTGGACCGCCTGCACATAACTTGAGGCCTGCTGTAAGGATTCATGAGTCCCTGTGTCCAGCCAACAAAATCCCCGTCCTAATAACTCCACACTCAGTTTGCCCTGCTGAAGATAGCAGGTGTTGATATCTGTGATCTCAAGCTCACCGCGAGGAGAGGGTTGTATTGAGGCGGCAATATCGACCACCGAATTATCATAAAAATACAAGCCGGGCACGGCATAACGTGACTTGGGCTTTGCAGGTTTTTCCTCAATCCCTATAACTCTTCTTTCCCCATCAAATTCGACAACGCCGTATCGTTCTGGATCCTTAACCAGATACCCGAAGATGGTTCCGCCGTCTGTGAGTTGACTGCACCTCTGAACGATCCCCGCAAAACCGGGACCAAAGAAGATATTATCCCCCAGTACAAGGGCGACCGACTCATTGCCGATAAACTCCTTGCCAATGAGAAATGCCTGCGCCAAGCCTTCCGGGCGGGGTTGTTCGGCATAGGAAATATTCAGGCCAAGCTGTCCTCCATCTCCAAAGAGTTCAATAAACCGAGGTAAATCATTCGGTGTAGAAATGATCAGTATATCCCTTATTCCGGACAACATCAGAACAGACAGCGGGTAGTAGATCATAGGTTTATCGTAGACCGGAATCAGCTGCTTGCTCATCACCTTGGTCAACGGATACAGGCGAGTTCCAGAGCCCCCTGCAAGAATAATACCTTTCATGTATTTCTCCAAAGCCTCCTGAAAAACACTTGCTGCTTGCCTTAGGGGCTGATTCTATGATATGAATTAACTCATTACCTTTCTTGTTGCTCAAATATTAAGCAAATATTAGGCTTCAGTATAACGTATTTATTTTTGTTGTTCAAAATTTGTTTGGCAAAAGATTTCCATTCCACCAGATACTAGAGGTCAGTTATGTCGGAACCGCTCAAATGTTTTACAGCCTATGATGTCCGGGGACGTGTGCCGGAGGAGCTGAATAAGGATATTGCAGCCCGTATCGGGCTGGCCTTCTGTCGACAGATTGATGCAAGCAAGGTTGTTATAGGGCATGATATTCGCCTGTCCAGTCCGGAAATCAGCGAGAATCTCTGTCAGGTGCTCACCAGAGGGGGCATTGAGGTTATAGATATCGGACTCTGCTGCACAGAAGAGATCTACTTTGCCGTCTTTCATGGAGAAAAAGAGGGGGTCGATGGCGGCATCATGATTACGGCCAGTCATAATCCGTCTGACTACAACGGGATGAAATTTGTTCGTCAAGGTGCCCGCCCCATGTCCTCGGATTCAGGTTTGCTCGAAGTGGCAGAAAAAGCCGCCTCAACAAACTGGTATAACAGCACCTTGCCCGAGCAGCCGGATCATATCGGACGGCACAGTAAAATGCCGAATAAATATCAATATATTTCACACCTGCTTTCCTCCGTTGATAAAGACGCCTTACAACCGTTGAAAATTGTTGTCAACGCAGGCAATGGCTGCGCCGGGCCGGTCATTGATCTTTTGGAGCAACATCTCCCTGTCACTTTTATCAAGCTCAACCACGAACCGGATGGCAGTTTTCCCAAGGGCGTACCTAACCCCCTGCTCCCCGAAAATCGGGAGGAAACAGCTCGGGCAGTGCGCGAACATGGCGCAGACCTCGGCCTGGCCTGGGATGGAGACGCCGACCGCTGCTTCTTTTTTGATGAAAACGGACGTTTTATCGAAGGGTATTATATTGTCGGTCTTTTAGCTGCGGCAATGCTCAAACGCCATCCTGGAGCGACACTCCTCCATGACCCCAGGCTGACCTGGAACACCCAGGAAATTGTTCAGGCAGCAGGCGGTAAGGCGGTCATGACCAAAACTGGCCATGCCTTTATTAAGGAGGCCATGCGGCAAGAACAGGCAGTCTACGGAGGCGAGATGTCGGCCCATCATTATTTTCAGGATTTTGGGTATTGTGACTCTGGGATGTTACCTTGGCTGCTGGTTGTTCAGTTGATCTCTCAACAGAAAACGACCCTGTCTGCTCTGGTTGACGAACGAATGCGAGCCTATCCGGTCAGCGGCGAAATCAACTCGACAGTAACTGATCCAGATGCAACATTGCAGCAGGTGGAAGAACAATACAGCGACGGCGAGAAAGATTACACAGACGGACTCTCTGTTTCTTACCCGGAGTTCCGCTTCAATCTCCGCAAATCCAACACCGAGCCGGTTCTGCGCCTTAATGTGGAAACTCGTGCCGACACCGAGCTGTTACAGAAAAAAACAGAGGAGCTGCTGGCCCTGATTAGGGCGTAGTTTTTTAAAACAACATACTGTAGGGGCAGGCCCCTGTGCTTGCCCTAAAATATTGCGGTTTCCGGTAGGGGCACGGCGCGCCGTGCCGTGCCCCTACAAAATTTGTCAACATCTTATGAATTCATAACACTATGCAAATCCAACCCGTTATCCTTGCCGGAGGCACCGGTACCCGCCTTTGGCCTCTTTCCCGAGAGCTGTACCCGAAACAGCTCCTCAGTCTGATCGGTGAGTATTCGCTCCTGCAAACGACCCTCATTCGCGTTAGCCTGATCCCGGATGCACTTCCCCCTCTTATTGTGGTGGGTGAAGAACACCGTTTCCTGACCCGGACCCAAGTCGAAGAGCTAAACCTGTTTCAGGAGTATCAGCTGCTCCTTGAACCTTTAGGTAAAGATACAGCCCCGGCAGTTTGCGGCGCAGCCTGTTTGCACAAAAACAAAGTGAAAAAGATATCCTGTTACTCGTCTTGCCAGCAGACCATCTCATTGCCCGACCAGACGATTTTGTCAAGGCTGTGACACGGGCAAAAAAACTCGCCAAGCAAGATAAGCTGGCCACCTTTGGTATTGTACCGGATCGCCCCGAAACCGGATACGGTTATATCTGCAGAGGAGAAAAGCATGCGGTGCAATCCTTTGTAGAAAAGCCGGATCTGGCAACAGCGGAACAGTACATTGCTGACAGCAACTACTTCTGGAACAGCGGCATGTTTGCCTTTCCCGCAAATTTGCTTCTTTCTGAACTGAACGAACATGCCCCTAAAATCGTGACCTGCATGAAAAAGGCGGTCAAAAAAGGGTCTCCTGACGGCGTGTTTTTCCGCTTTGATCCAAAGGCTATGGAGCAAAGCCCGGCTAACTCTATTGATTATGCCTTGATGGAAAAAACAAATCAGGCCGTTGTGGTTGAGGCTGATTTCGGGTGGAATGATATCGGCTCCTGGCAGGCGCTTTGGGAGATCACGGAGAAAGACCCGAAAGGAAATGTGGTTAGCGGCGATGTGTTACTTGAAGATGTTGAAAACTGCCTTATTCGTTCCGAAGATACCCTAGTGGCTGCCGTCGGTTTACGGAACACCTTGGTGGTGGAAACTTCGGATGCCGTTTTGATCGCCCCGCTGGATCGCGCTCAGGATGTGAAAAAAATTGTCAACAAACTGAAAAAACGAAACCGGACAGAATTTCACAGCCATCGGACCGTTTATCGCCCTTGGGGCAGTTACACCACCCTAGAGATTCATGATCGCTTTCAAATCAAAAGAATCACCGTGACCCCAGGTGCCCGCCTTTCTTCTCAGATGCACCATCATCGCCACGAGCATTGGGTGGTGGTTCGAGGAACTGCTCGGGTAGAAAACGGCGAACAGGACATTCTTCTTCGAGAAGATGAATCAACCTATATCCCGCTCGGAACAACTCATCGGCTGGAAAATCCCGGTGTGATTCCTTTAGAGCTGATTGAGATCCAGATCGGAAGCTATCTTGGAGAAGACGACATTGTTCGTTTTGATGACGAATACGGTCGGAACGTCTAAACTTTGATTTTATCCTTGCAGTACTTATGACTGAAAAAAGAAGCCCCTGCACTGTCGGCGTTGCCATGAGTGGCGGCGTTGACTCCACTGTTGCTGCCGCGATTCTGCTTGAGCAGGGTTTTTCCGTGCATGGTTTTTTCATGCAGCTCCCCCTGCCCGGCCTTGATGAGCAAATCCGCAAGGTACAGAGAGTCGCTGATGATCTTGGCATCCCCTTGCATTTGGTGGAGATGGAGGAGGAATTCAGAAAAAGAGTCATTGCCTATTTCACAGATTCTTATTGCCAAGGCCGAACCCCAAACCCCTGCGTGGTATGCAACCAAGAGATCAAATTCGATTTGCTCACCGAGGCTATACTTGCCCAAGGCATGGACAAGACCGCCACCGGCCATTATGCAGGGATATATCAGGTCAACGGCATAAACGGCACAGCTCTTCTCCAACGAGGCAAAGATCCGAAAAAGGATCAATCCTATTTTCTTTGTCGCCTTTCTTCGCAACAGCTTGAACACACTCTTTTTCCCTTGGCTGATCATTGCAAGAAGGACATTTTTCTCCGGGCTCAGGACTTCGGATTTACCCAATTCGGCGGTGATGAAAGTCAGGATGTCTGTTTTCTTGCTAACCAAAATTTGGCAACTTTTCTTTCCGAACAGGGGCTGAAGAGCATGAGAGGAGAAATTGCCACGGAAGACGGCAAGGTACTGGGCAGCCACGAAGGGATTTGGAAATATACTGTGGGGCAGCGGAGAGGCTTAGGCATACCGGATGCAACGCCTTGGTATGTGATCAAACTTGATGCTAAAAGTAACCGAGTCATTATTGGAAAGAATGACGAGCTCTTTCAGCGGGAACTCCTCCTTTCCGATGTGCAATGGCAGCTGGAGTTACCGATCCCCTGGCAGGGCAAGGTGCAGCTTCGTTCGCGCCATCAGGCCGCTGAAGCAGAGGTCAGTCCTGTGGAAAACGGCAATTGGCGGGTTCGATTCAAAGAGTCTCAGCGGGCTGTGACTCCGGGACAATTCGCTGTCCTGTATCAGGAGGATATGGTGGTGGCATCAGGAGTGATAGTATCATAATATCAAATTATTGGCGTAAGGTTCAAGGCAAGGTTCAACGTTTCTCAATAAAATGACTGTGCCCCCTATACGGCAAGGTGACACCCATCACTGCCTTGCCTCAACACCTGACCTGGTCACTATTTATGGACTGCCTTCAACTTCTCGGATTTCTTGCAGCATCGTTGATGTTTTCAACGTTTTATATGAAAAACATGATTCCCTTGAGAATCATTGGCATGGCAAGCAACGCAACATTTATTATCTATGCGGTGAATGCTGAGGTATGGCCTTTATTCGTCCTGCATACTGCCCTCCTCCCGATGAACTTTTTCCGTTTGATCCAGATGCTCAAACTGATCAAAAAAGTTCGCTCGGCATCAGAGGATGACATGTCCTTCGAGTTCATGATTCCCCACATGCACAAAGAAAAATTCAACAAAGATGAGCTTGTTTTTCGTCGTGGTGATAAAGCGGATAAAATATACCTCCTCAAATCGGGTGTTCTCACCGTAGATGAGCTTAATGTTGTTATTAAACCAGGAGAACTTTTCGGCGAGATGGGAGTTTTTGCCAGTGAACCGATTCGAGGGGCCACCCTTCGCTGCGGGAGCGAGGTGGAGTTGCTTTCCATGACCGATACACAGATCAAGCAGCTCTATTATCAAAACCCTCAATTTGGATTTTATCTGATCCAGTTGCTGCTGAAGCGTTTTTCTCAAAATGAGGGGCATGGAGAAAGAAATAACAATGACGCTGCTATCCCTCCTGAAGAGTTGATGATTTGATTACTCTTTTTGGAGGAGGATCATTTTCAGGCGGGTGAAGAGGGAGGAGTAAATTCTGTTGGCAGAAAAAATCAGTAGGAGTCCAGCGGGGGATTCTTCACCTCTTCCGCTTACTCAAACCCCAAACAATCTTCCTGATACAGCCGACCGATCAGGTCCAAGGCCTCGTCTCCAAATTTTTCTTGAATTTCTGCCAAGGTGTTCTTTCCGTTCACCGCATCTAAAACCGGCTTTGCGGCAAAGGCAATAGGTATTGACCAGTTGTAACGAGTAACCAGATATCCGAATGATTCTTCCTGATCCTGAAACGAGCAATTGGTTTCCAGGTCGGGTCCAGATGAAGAGTCTCCGGCTCTGCCTCTCGAAGAGGCCCGGTCATCAAGGGATCCTGGTGCCTCCCCTGCTCCAGAGCAGCAGAACGATCTCCTCCTCGGCAACGGGACAGCTCAACACATTCTAAACAGGCTGAAGCAATCTGCTGTCGATACTGCTGCGCTTGTTCAGACTGCCATATCTCCGTAATGGACTGCTCAAAAATATTACCGAACACGGTTTCGGTCAGGTTATCCGGTCGAACAAGGCCTTGCGGGGATATCGCACAATGTTCGATCCCGGCGTTGGAGCCCTCGGTGGAATTCGGCGCAAAACATTTCGGCACACAGTTGCCGATTCGGCAAGATACTCCTTGCCCGTGCAGCTCTTCAATCAGCAGGACAGCTTCTCGGAGCTGATCTTTGGCGGGCTGGTGCGGATTATCTCCGCCTAAAAACCGATTGAACACGGCATATTCGGCACCGAGTTCGCTTGAAAGACGGATAATATCTTCGACTTGTTCGCAGCTTTCTTTAGTCAAGATTGTATTGGTAAAGACCTCGATACCGGCATCAGCGGCACGACGGATATTTGCGCAGGTTTCTGCAAAGGCGTTATCGTCCTTGACCAAGGTATTATGGGCGGCAGGCATGCTGCCGTGCAGGCTAATGAGCATACCTAAACAGTTCTGCCTATTTTGGTATATCTCAATGATTCTGGAAGGTGCTGACCAACGACCATTGGTAAACAAAACATGAGCGACGCCCAAGGAATCAACATGATCGACGATCTGTGCCAATTCAGGATGCAGGGTGGGTTCCCCGCCGGTCAGGCGGATCAGTTCGGCATATTTACCGGGATGGTCAGATGGGGCTATGCGGTCGAACAGATTGCGCCAGCGGGTCAGGACTTGTTGACGTCGAGTTCCCCAAACATTGGCGCAACCGGTGCAGGAGTTGTTGCAGGCGTAGGTTAGTTCGACGGCGTAGGATAGGGGGGCTGAGGGGAAGAGCATGGGTTAGTTGCTGCCGAGGGCGTGCAGACCTTTTTTGCTCTTCCGTGCTTTCTGCTCCGGTTGATCGGATTTGCTCAGGATAATACATATCTGATTGGCTTTGACATGCCTTGGACAGTAGTAGTCATGCAGATAGCTTTTGCTCTTTGTTGTTTTCATGCTGATCTTTTCTCCGGCATAATCAATGACTGCCTAGGGCAAAAATGTTTTTTCTTTTTTGCCTCAATTCCTTCTTCTGCTCTTTCCCACCATGATCGGAAAACAAGACTTTCACCTGATCGCAATTCTGATCCGGCAAGGAATAAAACGACAGGCAGAGTTGAGGAGATACTGTTTTATTTTTCATATTCTTTTACCAGCCTTCCAGTTAAACTCCTCATTCTAATGAGTTGCAGTATGCCTTCAAGTTCTTCAATCCTCTTACGCAGATGCTCTCCGTCCTGCCAGATATGAGGTAAAATCTCATGAAGGATATCCAGAGCCGGGCTGTCCGCAATCAACTCAATGCGACGTCGAAGAACCCGCAGACCTGCTTCAAAACTCAGATCGTTAAAACCGGCTTTGTAATTACAGGCCTCAACATAGCAACGGAACATGGGCAGCAGGTTTTCACGGCCAACCGGAGTGCTTCCAGAAACAAACCGGTAGTTTTCCGAATCTGTTTCAACAGGTCGCTCTTCCATTTGAAAAGAGCGGCTGAACAGCACATCACCTTGGGTAATCCGGAAACGGGCCGCCACCCAGGGGTATTTATATCCTTTATTTTTTATTTTTTCCTCAAGATACGGTTTATACTTCACAACATCGTCATGAGCATCCCAATCATCACACTCTTCTGAAAAATAAAGCGCATTCAGATAACTCTGAATGGCATCATCATGTCTAAAATTATTTTCACTCTCACTACATACTGTAATAGACTTCTTCAAATACTCAAAGGCCCCAGCTTCGCCCTGTTCATTCTTATGAAAAAGACCGTTCATCATCTGTAATTCACCCAACTGGAAATAGGCCTCAGCAAGCTGACGATGATAATACCGTTTTTGTTTGTAAAAAAAATACTTCTTATCTTCCTGATCAGGATCTAATCGCTCTGTTAACTGTTCCACAGTTTCTTCAAGTATATTTTTTCCTCTTTTAAGCAGATCAAATGCTTTCCTCCGGGAATTTTCAAACTGTTTGTCGAACCTGCGCTGCGCATAAGGCAATTCATCATGCAGATAAATTTCCAACAGCGAACCGTAACCACCCCGACGAAAATAAAATTCACCTTCAATAATATCAGTACACCCTTCCAGCCCCCGTCTTAAAATTGGATCAGTGATTTGAAGAGGTGATGCCACATCGTCGCCGACAATGGCCTTACGGGCACGTTCATAGCAAAACCGTGTATAGTGAGTATCACCTAACAAACGATACACCCGGCTCTGACGATTAAACCGACCAACAAGTTTCTCCTGAAACTTCTCCTGTCCAGTCCTCTTCGCCAAAATTCGATATGCATCAAGTAAGCATTTATTCAGCAAAACCACATATCGAAAATCACCATTCATGTCTACTTGTTTAATTTTCTTTTTAATCCGACTAACTATTTCCTCTCCTTTCTCTGGACTCGTATGCAGCAGGACAACATAGTCAAAGACCGTGCTGAATTCTGGAATTTCATGCTTCCATTCCTTCTCATATTTTCTCAACCATTGAAACGCCAGCTCATAGTAATCTCCCATTTCCCTGATCAGGGTATTTAAACGATTATAAAAAACTCGCAGGACGAGAAAATATCGATCTCTGTTAAATTTCTCCTTATATAATGCTGAAGCTAGGTAATGTTTAAAACTGCTTCTCAATAATGATACACCTGAACGGGAGACCGTATCATCCTCTTGTCTCTCCTTAAGCAAGTCCAACGCCTGATCAAATTCTATATCTCCCAAGGTCAACTCGTACCGTCCCATTAGGTTGGGATAATACTTCATTTTTGAATATAGATCAGTTTCTAACTGTTTCCGGTACTGTTCCTGCTTTTGCTCATTTTCTGCTTTTGTCTTGTCTGACAAATTTTCTGCTGCACGATTCCAGAAGTAATACAGGGTAACCAAACTTTCCAGAGCGTCAATATGAGTGTAGCGGAACTGACTAATTTTAGCGAATTTTGCTGCCTGAATAAAAGCCTGTTCAGCTTCTTTCCACCTATCCGCTCTGCGGACTTCAGGCATCATCATATACAGTTCGCCCAAATTAAAATAGGCATCAGCCAGCTCTTTATGCGCGACATTTTTATCGGATTTGCTTTGAAGAACATGAATAGCTTTTAGGCTATATTCGGCAGCCTCTTCAATGCATTTAACCTCTTCAGGAGCGGTCTTACCGACTGTATACTGAAGTTCGCTTGCCCGATAATACTCAATCATATAGGCAGACTCTATGGAGTCGTATGATAACCAGCTAAAATTTACATACATACGACCACCCAATAAATCGTCAGGTATTTCCTTATAGATTTCTCTCGCCTGTTCCAGATAAAAACGGGCGTCCATACTGCGCCCGGCAACAGCAAGAACATGGGCCATGGTATTCAAAGATCTTAAAATCTCCTTTCTATTGCGGGGCAGGATCTCAACAATATTATGTGCAGCTTCTGTATATCGTATTGATTCAGCAAACCTTCCTTTATAACGATATAACATGGCAAGGTTGCCGTAGGTATACTGAATATGCTGTTGGATATTCCTTTTTTTCCTTACCCCTGCCTTCACTTCTCTTGCCAACAAACCCAGAAGTCCCTTCAGGCTCTGCTTCATCCACCCTTCTGCCTCCGTAAAATCGGCCTTTCGATAATACGTATAGCCAATCCAGTTTTCAGCAAGAAACATCAAGTCGCCCTGCCCTTTACGAACAATAAAAACTTCTCTTGCTTCCTTCAGGAGGCGAATGGTATCGTCAAACTTATCCAGCCAGAACCAGGCAATTCCTTCCCACAGTTTAAACTTTCCGAAACGCAAAGAATCTTGCCAAGCTGCATCAGCTTGTCGCTGTTTATACACAGATCTGATTATATCTAATGCTTTTCTTATATCAGGTTCATTGCCGTTAATATGATACTGTACAGCCCGCAACTGAACTTCATCAAGCATTTTGGGAGATGAAACGTTGTATTTTCCACAGCAGGAAACAGCTTCACGAAGAAGCTGAGCAGCATACCCTATCTGGCCGTCTTCCATTGCGATGTCAAACTCATCACAAAATCGTTGCACCCCGTCATCAGCATCCGCCATAAAAGCATATTCAATAAGCTCCGGCGTGTACACCTCCCGTTTTTCCTGTAAGACATCCAGTCTGGCGGCATCAATCAGTATATCAGCATATTTCGCGATTTCGTCTTGATCCAACCTGACGTTTAAGGCTGAACGAAATTTCTTCTCCGTAAAAAACGGACTATTCAAAGTGGTCAGTTTATCAAAAACTTTTGCGGGAACATTCTCCTTTTGCAAACGAATAAAAGACGGGGATGTCAAACTGTAATCCGGTGACAAAAATTTATCCTCGTAATAACGAATTATTTTTTTCGCTATCTCCCTTTGTTGACATTGATCAGGATCAACCCAGTTGTTCCAATGTTTTTTGAGCAAATCCCGCATCTCATCATGGAGTAGGATAACATCTCGCTCGTTTCTATTATATTTATCCTTTTTATGTTTGATAAAAGACAGGGGGCGCAGGTCGCCCAGCAGTATCTTTTGGCAATTCTCCAAGCTATCATCAGTTAAATACTCCATAATTTCCGAGGTCATCCGACGATAGGCCACCGCCATAGGATAAATAAACTCTCTTGCACCGGTATCATTCCAGCACCATTCAATAACAGCCTTTTCAAAATGTGCCTTTTTTTCCTCAGCAGCAAGCGTATTCAAATCCTCCAACAGTTCCTCTGGGTTGCGCTTATTGGCATTAAAATGATACCAGTCCATAAAGAGCGCCAGGTAAATCGGACGATAACCGGATAACTCTAAAATATCATCCAGTTGATCATCTGTCAGTTGGAGTTCTTCAAGTAGGTTTTTCTTTGTATTTATGCCCGCTGTATCCTTCAGGCACGCCGTCAAAAACTCCACCGCCTCGGATGGGTCAAACAGGGCAAGAGGAAGATCGGCAATATACGGTTTTCTCTTGAGCTGATAACGCCCCGCAATAACAATTCGTGTGTTGTCTGCCCGTAACACGGGAAAAAGCTTTTCTTCCAGCCATCTGGAAAAATCTGTGCGATGCAGCTCCTCTTTCTCCTTATCAATCCGCTGAATAACCTCGTATGTATCAAAAAACAGAACCACTACCCTGCCTTCTCTTTTCGCTTTGTCGGCAACACGCTTATAATCCTGTTCCAATGCTGCTACGGCATCGTCTAAAAGATATTGGCGTTTACTGCTGTCCTTGGTCCGACGATATTCTCTGAGCTGAGAGATAACATTCGGAAACTGATCAGAACCTAATTTTTCAATGACTTGTTTGATAAAACCGGTCTTTGAGCGAGCCTCGGTATGATAGAGATCGATCAGCTCATCACTGGTTATGACCTTTTCAGCATACTTTTTATGGCATATCTCCTGCATTTGCAGCAGAAGTTGCGTCTTGCCGACACCTCCATCGCCATCTGTATGAATATTCAGGATAAATGAACCGGAATTAAAGAGGAAGTCTTCCTTAAAATGGTACAACTCTTTTTTACGCCCTACAAAAACGGATGATTCTATCGTGGGTTGAGTCTGCGCTCCGTTATGACTGGCAGGCCGTTCCGGTTGAACATTATGGATGGCGAAATTATCCCATAATTGTTTTTTGACCTGCGCCTCAGTTTCCGTTTCAAACTCCAGCAGTTTTCCAAGTTTTTTCACCAAATCCTTCGGCATGGCAACCTTCAGATCGGAACCCACATATTGAACAGAATGAACAGAAAGAATCCTTTTAAAAAACAAATATTTGCTACTTTTCGCAAGAATTCCATGCAAATACTTGAAAAGTTTCTCATTAAGAAATCCGCCCGCCTTGCCATGTCGAAAGAATATGATATTCTGAAATTCTTCGTCTTTATAAAAATCCTGTCGAGCTGATCTGACCTTATCTCTCTTGATTTCCTTCGCTTTAATTGCACCGGTAACATCTTGGTATTTTTCATCATTATCTTTGACTGCACTCAGGTCCAATTGTAACTCTTCTATCTCGCTGTTAATTTCGCCCAATTCTTTTTCGAGCTGGTCAAATTTTTCCTGTAATCCAAAAAAAGTCATGTATCTGCTCCATGATCCGGGTATTAATCAAGTAGAAATTTATACCGACTCGATAAGTTCTAATAATTTTGCGGCATCAATCATTCGATGCAGTTCTTTATCTCTCTCCAGAACATTTTTTAATCGACCGATTTGATCACGAACCAAAGATTCATTTCCAATATATTCTTTAGTAAAATAACTGTTCAGATATTCTTTCAGCTTCTTCGCAATCTTTTCAGTAATATTTTCTACCCGTTCTTCTGTCATCAATAACGCCGTATGATACAACCGTTCAACTATATTTTTGATCTGGCTGGCATCTCCAGTCTGCTCAATCCAACGGTCATACTGATCTATCAACGCTTGTTGTATCTCAATAAATTTTTCTTGATGATTAATGCGTAAATCCGAAAGCAGTATGTTTCGGATAACCGGCTCAACATCAAAACCTGCCCCGAGAATCCAAGGAGTAAAGATGTATGACTGCTTCTGGAATTCGGTAATAAGCTTCTCAAAAAAAAAGAAAGACTTATCCTTAAATGGATCCGGCAAAAACTGAGATAAAATAAAGTGGAAAGTGCTGAATTCAATACGTCGCAACGGCGCGAGATAGGAAAGGATTTTTTCAGGCGGGGGATACCCATGGGATAACTCCAGTTTTTCAAGAACCCGGCTTTTAACTACTGTATCTATCAGTTCTTCGATGCTGCGCTTATAATGTTTTTCAATAACTTGATTGGTTAATGACTGCGTAAAACCTTCGCTTAAAGAATCCAGAAATTTATAGCTGCTGAAAGGGTGCCCCAATGTCAACTGCCACATCTTTTTGAGAAGATATTTCTCGTCTTCAAGATTTAATTCCTTTTGCTTCAACAGGCTGACGATAAGCTCACTGCTGGCTTCCCTGGACAGAGGTTCCAGCTGATGCCGCCTGATCTGTCGACGTAATTTCCGGTTTGTCCAACCCCATCTCTGCTGACCCGCAAAAACAACTATTAAATTCTTACGACTGATGAGCGGTTCCAGTACCTGCTCTTCAAGTCGTTGAATTGCTGTTTGATAGGCTCGTTCAGTACTGTCGAAGCAAAGGATAATTTTGTAACCTTCCTCAGAAAGGAGCTCACTCATCCCTGATATAAAATCCTGAATCAGTTCTTTTTCCTTTCTGTCCAGCGGCTTCCGATCAGCCGCATCCGGGTCTTTCCACAGCTTCTGCTGATAGCCTCGAAACTCTTCCAAATATATTTGCAATTGAACATTAAATTTGTATAAAAAAGCATATGCGTCTTCCTGACCTGAGAAGAATTGTACGATCTCCTGCATAATCGGGTAGATCTCAGGACGGTAGAATTTTGCCTGCTCTAAGTCAATATAGGCTGCAAGACATTTTTCCTGCTTTTTTGTTTCAGAATAAAAATATTTTAAAAGTTCAGTTTTTCCCTGCCCTGCAATTCCTGTAAATTCCAACAGACGATCTTCCGACTCTTCTTCAAGCAATTTTTTCCATATTTTTTTTTGATCTTCCCGATTAATAAATAAATCCGGGTTGAAATCAATATCTGTTTTCATTTTTCATATCTCCTTTTTTACCTAAGCACTGCTGAGTTATACATGCGGTTGATTAGCTCTGCCATGTTTTCAGCTTTCGTCAGCGCATCTTCCAAGCATCTATGAGAAAACTCGTATTCAGACAATAAAGTCACTAATTTTTCCAAGTCTCCCCCAGTGAAGCGAAATGAACTTAGTTTTTTGTGCAAAATCACCCTAAACTCCTCAACCTCTTTTAATAACGAACAAAATCTTTCTATTATCGGTTCCTTATTTACAACAGCGATTCCTTCAGTTTTTTCACATATCTTATTCTCTTTGAGTTTATTTAGGCGAATATCAACACATATGTTACCGGCTACCTCTTTTATTGAAGCATCCTTAATTGAGTTAAGCTCCTTTTCAATAGTGAGCATAATATGCTGCTGAGAAAATATCATTTTTTCAAATCGTTTAACATCACTTTCATCTTCTGGATTAAACTTACACTCTATATCCAAAAGTGCCTTATGAAGTTTTTTTGATTCTTCTTTTAATGCTAACATGTTGTAATCAATATTATGATTTTCATTTATATGCCTTTCTATAAAATTAAGTGTATCAAGTATATTCCATGCCCTCCTGTTAAACCAAGCTATTCCAGTATGATCAGGGAAATGATTAGTAGTGCAGGGCTGGTCAATATTCCTATTTTTTTCGTAATTTTCTTCTTCTTGATTAAAATCATTCTGTTTTAACCTATTATTGTGATGATTTTTATCGTCATAATGATAAAAATAAAGATAATTTATATAAAAATCAAAGTCACAGTCATCCGCAAAAAAATGGAAGAAATTGTTTTGAAGCCTATAAAAAAAATCACCTTTTTCTGTTAAGATCTCAAGGCCGCTAATATATATTATTACTTTTTTATATTCTGAGGTGGCCTCTTTGATCCTTTCAGAAGATTTTCTATTATTAAAAATTTTATCTTGAACTTCAGTTGCCATATTCTTACAGTTAATTTCATCTTTCGTTTTAGAGTAAAGAATACCTTGAAGGATATTCAATTCATCCATAACAAAAGTATTACTCAATTTCTTATTTTTGTTAATTTCATTTATGATATGAGATGTCGCTTTAAACAATATTACTCCATAATCTTTCGAGAGAAAGTTTTCAAATTTCAAAAAAAGATAAAGTGGTTTATCGTCTCTGCTTATGTCATTTTTTATTCTTTTTTCTTGAATAAGGTTAGTTGGATTTTTTTCTGATTTTAACCTGTCAATCTCTTTGTGTAATAATTCATTCTCATCTTCTTTATCGCCCAACCTGGCCATATTACGTCTATTAACGCACCAGACAACAACTCCGTTCACAAGAGCCACTATCCACCCGCTCAAAGCATCTGAGGATTGAATTTTTTGAAATAACTGATCTAGCAATGCCATAAGAATCTATCTATATAATTCTGCTACCATTTGGTATTTTTCAGTTTGAACCAAAACAACAGAGCCAGTAACCCGTTCCCGCACAGGATGCCAACAAAATGGTCGTCACCTTCCTGTTACTCAACAATATATACAGAACATGCCCATGCAATGGAGTCAAGAAAAAAACATAATATCAAAACACTAGAAATGATTCAAATTACCAATTCGAAATTTCCTTGTGGCACAAAGAAAAACATTCACCTTCCATAAAAAAAGAACCTGAGAGAACCTCAAGTAGCTTACCTTCTGCCAACATCCATCACCAAAAAACAGCGCAACTCTTCGCCATCCTCCTGTTCAATCACAACTGTTGTGCTTCCAGGAGAATCTGAATATACTGAATGAGCATGAAAATCCACTCCTGAGCACCCTTCAACCTGTAAGAAACAAGCAATCATGGTAACCAAAGAACGTTACATCAACTTGTTAACCGATTACGGATTCAAAAAAATCTTCGGAGAAGAGCCGAACAAAAACCTGCTTCTCGATTTTCTCAATGAGTTACTCAAAGAGGAACAGGGAAAGATCTGGGATCTGACCTATCTGAAAACAGAACAGCTCGGCGACACTCATATCGACCGAAAAGCCATTTTTGACCTCTATTGCGAGAATGAGCGGGGCGAAAAATTCATTGTTGAACTCCAAAAAAGTAAACAGAATTTTTTTAAAGATCGCGCCCTCTACTACTCCACCTTTCCCATCCGCGAACAGGCAGAACGGGGTGACTGGAATTTCAAACTCAAGGCGGTCTATACTGTTGCTATTCTGGACTTTGTCTTTGACGAGGATAAGGACCAGCCGGAAAAATACCGCTATGATGTCAAACTCTCAGACGTTGAAACCAACAGGGTATTTTATGATAAGCTGACCTTCATCTACCTAGAAATGCCCAAGTTCACCAAAAAATTAGAAGAACTGACCACCCGTTTTGACAAGTGGCTCTACGTCATCAGAAACCTGAACCGGCTGGAACGAATACCAGACACGCTACGGGAACAGGTATTTGATCAGCTCTTTGATAGTGCGGAGATTGCACGCTTTACCCCAGAGCAGGTTCGCTCCTACGAGAAAAGCCTGAAATATTATCGCGATATGAAAAACTCCCTTGATACCGCCTTTGACGAGGGCAAACAAGAAGGTAAAAAAGAAGGTATGAAGGAAAGAGATAGAGAGATCGTTATCCATGCCTTTCAGCAAGGATTTGACATAAAAATGATAGCTGACCTGACGGGATTATCGGTTGAAGAGGTTGAAGCCTGGAATCCCAATATCAAGAAGTAGCGACAACAAGACTGATAAAAAACAGTCAATGCGGAGCAGACTTTTGCTTTATTGTAATGATACAAAACAGGTAAGGGCATCATGAAAACAAGACAATACGTATCCTTTGATTGGGCAATTAAACGACTCTTGCGATCAAAAGCCAATTTTGGTGTGCTGGCAGGTTTCTTGTCCGAACTCCTCAAGGAGGATATCACGATTCTTGAAGTCCTAGAGTCTGAATCCAATAAAGATTTCAAAAAACATAAGCAAAATATAGTCGATCTGAAGGTGAAAAACTCCAAGGATGAAATTGTCATCATTGAAGTCCAGTATGATCGTGACTACTCCTTTTTCCATCGCATTCTCTGGGGTACATCAAGGGTGGTGACCGAGCATCTTCACGAGGGAGATGATTATCTCCGAGTGCATAAAGTGATCTCTGTCAACCTTATCTATTTTGATTTAGGGGAAGGTGAAGATTATATCTATCATGGCTCTACATCGTTTAGAGGCATCCATAAAAATGACGTTTTCCAGCTCAGAGCGAATGAAAAAAAAGATGTAGACAAAGACAGTGTTCAGGAGGTATTCCCGGAGTATTACCTGATAAAAATAAATCGTTTTGATGATCTCGCAAAAGATACGCTCGACGAATGGATATACTTTTTAAAAAATGAAGAGATTAAACCTGAATTTACAGCGCAAGGTTTACAAGAGGCTGGAAGGATTCTCGCATATACCAAATTAAAAGAAGAAGATCAGATCGACTATAATAATTATATTGATAATCGTCGCAGAGAGACAGTGAGCTTCGAACGAAATTCAGTGAAGGGCTTGAGGAAGGTTTGGAAAAAGGTTTGGAAAAAGGAAAACGGGAAACTGCACGATCAATGAAAAAAGAAGGTATTCCTGCCGAACTCATCCAGAAATGCACTAAGCTTCCTCTCGACGAAATCAAGGAGCTCTAGAAATAACGTAAATTGAGGTATAACCCTGTTTTATTATATTTTTTACGCAGGTTGTTGGCGATCAAGACATTGCCGCCACTTCTTCCCCGACAGCCGCTTCATGGAGCCGGTTATCAAAAGTCAGCAGCCTGAGTTCCGGCAACTGCCTGCGCAGAGTGCAGGCGCAGGCAAGATGCCAGAGATCTGCGCCCCGCAACGGCCAGCGTCGGGCATACGTCCCGGCAAGCTCGGAGTCGGGCAACATACTTGTTTTCCTCCAGCCCCAAGCGGCGAGGTTGGCATAGGCCGTCTCAGTCAGAGGAGCGTCCAAAGATCCAGTTCGCTCCAGGCGACCGATCACGGCTACCGCTTCAACAAAGGCCAAGGAGGAAAGAAGGTGAACCGTCCGACGCCGTTTCCACCAACCCTGGGCGTTTTTTGTATGGATGTCGTCAAACAGCAACGAAAGTACCGCTGAAGTATCCCAATAGACAACCAAGTTGGCTTCATCCATTGCTTCTGTCCTCCTGAAGAAAAGTCTGCGCAAGATTTTTTTTCGGTAAAGACAAGGAAGAAGGGACGGATTCAAGTTCCGTTGTATCAGCCTCAATCAGGCCCTTCTCCTCCAGGTCACGGAGCCTGTCCATCAAGGAGAGTTCTTCCGCCGGGATGGGAACAATTTTGCCCACAGGTCGATTTCGATCAGTCAAAATAATCTCATTACCCTGTCGAACGCTGTGCAGGTATCTGCTCAGGTTCGCCTTTGCTTCCCGTATACCGACTCGTTGAGATGTTGCATGATGAGTGCCTCGTGGGTTTATAATTCGGACGCCATATGTAAACACATGTGGCATATGTAACTATTGTAGTCACGAGAGGTCGTAATGTCAAGCCCGTCCGCCTGATTCAGCAAATGAAAACCCTGACAGGCTCTCTCTTGTTTGTAGATTTTTCAGGTTGACCAGAAAATCAATCGAGATATATTCCGATTAACCCGAAAATTCTTCACCCCCCTAAGATCAACTCGCTGAAATAAGAAAAAAAATGTACATCTAGGACTGGTACTTGTGTCTTGATCCCAGAGCGAGACTGGAGAATTTGGTTGCCTCAAATCTGCTAAAGTATTGTTTTACCAGGAAGATACCATTGGAGACAGCATGGAGTTATGCTTTCTGCGAGATAATCTGAAGCGGGAGGTTGATTTTGTGGTGTTGCGGGACAATGTCCCGATTTTTGCCGTTGAATGCAACATCGGGGCGAAATCCTTGAGTAAGCATCTTGCCTATTTTGCTGAACGAACAGATATCCCCTGCTTTTATCAGGTGCATACCGGGCAGGATGACTATGAAATCGCAGATCTGCGGGCGCGGATACTGCCGTTTACCCAATTTGTTGAAGAGGTGTTGCAGGTGTAAATATACACATCAGCGACATAATCTTTTTTTCATTGAAGAGTCAACTCATAAAACAACAAACCCGCCATAGCGGCGGGTTTGTTTTCTACATTACAATGCTACTCAGCTACTCATTATGACAGGTAGCCTCACCCTCCTACCGTTCCTCAGTTGACTCCAAATACTGCAACAACTCAGAGTTAGGCGAAAGAATTAACGAGGTATTCTCCCCGATGATATTGCGGTAACTTTCCAAACTTTTCTGGAAAAAATAAAAATCCACATTTTTGCTGTACGACTCACCATACAGCTTGGTTGCCTCAGCATCTGCTTCACCACGAATCTCGGTGGCCTTCCGTTTGGCCTCAGAGGTGATTTCCTTGAGCTCACGATCCACCTTACCGAGAATCTCAGCCTTGCGTCCTTCACCCAACGACCGTTTTTCCGCCGCGATCCTCTTCCGTTCCGAGATCATCCGACTATACACCTTTTCTCGAACGCTCTGAATATAGTTGACCCGTTTAAACATGACATCAATCAGCTCAATACCGTATTTCTGCGTGTCCTTGGAGGCCTGTTGCAGGACCATCTCACTGATCTTGTCACGCCCTTTTTTCGGAGCCCTGTTCATTTCCTCCTCCTAGAACGGGCAAAGCTGTAGCCTTTGTTCCAATCAGAAGAACGAATAATTTCAATCAGATCATTCTGGTTGACCATATCCCGAACTGCACCGTTGATAATATCATCAAGCAAGGTCTGGGCACGCATTTCAGTTCCGACGGCCTGGAGGAAAAGCAGGGCGTCTGAGATCCGCCAACGCGCCGTATTATCCATAAAGATAAAAGTTTTGTCATTAGTGGCGATCTGGTTAGGATCACCGTCCCAGATCAGAATACGTTTTTCAAAATAGCGTACATGCTGGATAAACGGAACCTTGAATTTCAAACCGGCAGTGGTCTCTGACTTACCCACCGGAGCACCGAACTGGGTGATAACCGCCAGTTTATCTTCCCGAAGGATATAAAACCCGTCCCAGATCGTGGCTATAAAGGCGGCGATGAGCACGAGAGAGAGTATTTGTATTGCTTGTTTCATAATCTATTGCATCCTGCTGTTTATTAAGAGGAGATCAACATATTTTTTCGTTTCAGTAGAGAACCCGGTAGGGGGCAGGCCCCTGCTCCAGCTATTTGCCGGTTAAATTCAACAAAGGAAGCACGGTCTGCTCTTCGCCGTCCATCACATAAATCTGCTTCGCCTTGGGCAGAACATCCTGCATAGTTTCAAGATACATACGCCTTCGGGTCACTTCTTTCGCCTTCATATACTCCGTAACAATGGCGTTAAAACGAGCGGTTTCACCCCTTGCATTGTTGACGCGCTGAACAGCATAGCCATGTGATTCTTCAATGATCTGCTTTGCGGAACCTCGGGCCTTGGGAATCACCTTGTTATAGGTTTCTTCCGCCTCATTCACCAGACGTTTCATATCCTGGTCCGCCTCATTCACCTCGTTGAATGCCGGTTTCACCGCATCAGTGGGGGTGATATCCAAGAGCTGGAGGGTACTGATATGAACTCCGCTTTCCAGTTTTTGGAGGTCCTTCTGCAATTCTTGCTGAGCCATTCCCGCCAGAACAGAGCGATTTCCCAGCACGTAATCAAAATCCATATTGCCGACAATGCGACGAATGACAGTCTCTGAATTATCACGAATTGCCTGCCGGACATTGAGTACCTTAAAGAGAAATCGAACCGGATCGCTGACCGTGAACTGGACAATCCAAGCCACATCAATAACGTTTTTATCACCGGTCAGCATCAGAGATTCGAGCTCAAAGCCCTCTTTACTGAAGGTGGTGTTCTGGCCTGGGACTCTGGTCCGAAAACCGAACTCTTCCTTACGCACAGTCTTAACATCGACCTTTTCCATGTCTTCGATATAGGGCAGCTTAAAACGAAGTCCGGGCTCAGTGGTCCGGTTGTATTTCCCGAATCGCATGACGATTCCCTGCTCACCAGGCTCTATGGTGTAAAACGAGGAGTAAATCACCTGAAAGCCTATAATCGCCAGCACAACCAGAGCTACCTTGCCGATGCCGGCAAGAACGGTGGCCGGATCTGGACCTTCTCCTTTCTGCGAGGGCGGACTGTCATTGCTCTCGTCGTTAAATGCATCTCTGATCTTCTGGATGAGGGCAGCCAGAAAATCTTCCGGGGTTCCCGGTTTTTTCTTTTTTCCCCAAGGGGATTGGTCGTTCATGGGCATAGATTTACCTTTGCGTTTACCTTTACGGATGGAGATAAGGGTGTATGAAGAGTCGCCGAAATTGTAAATTTGACACAACGACATAATATAATTAAGCGCATATATCGTCAACAGAATACCTTTTGATATTTTGTCGCCGTTTGCGTAATATTTCGGTATTTAAAACCGTAATGGATTGTCTTACAAGTCTTTTTTCTTTTCTTTTTATTATAAGGCATCGGAGCTGAAAGATAACTCCTTTGAGAGGGGAGCTTAGCGCAAAATTCCGGGCAAGGCATCAGTCGGGAAGACCGGGTATTCACCGCCGGTTGCCAGAAACCAGCAGAGAAGAATCAAGAGGAGAGAAAGAAGAAATAAGGTCAGCTGGACCCTTCGTCTGCTGCCGAGCAGGTCAAGATCTGTCAGCTGAAGAAGCAGGCCGTAGATCAGACCGCTGGCCAGACCGAACAGATGGGCACCGAAGTCTGTCCGTTCTCCCTCACTGCCCAGCATAGCCAACAGGCCCACTCCGGCCCCGAGGGGGAGCACCACCTGCCTGACAATGGTGGAGGCCTTATTGTTCAATTGACGTCCGCAGAGGATACCCACTGCGGCAAACACAGCTGTTGAAAAGCCCACCGAATAATGAGGCATGTCACGGAGAATGATATTGAAAAAATTGCCCGTCATGGCCGCCAACAGCAGGGCCAGCCAGCCCATGCCGTAACCTGTGGCCTTGCAGAGCAGGTGGACGATCACTCCCCCGATCACAGAATTGCCGACAAGATGCATCTGGTCTGCATGCAGGGTTAAGGCTGTGATCAGACGCCACCACTCTCCCTGCTCCAATATTGCAGGGCTATCCACAGCCCCGGCCTTGAACCAAGGATTAGCAGCAACCCACGGGCCGGTCAGCCAATGAAAGATCATCAAACCGCCGAACATGAGCAGGGTCGGAGGATTATCCGTGTACACAGCCGGACGAACCGCAGAGGGTGGAGGAGGCCAATAACGATTTTCTTCACGAAAAGCTTGAAGCTCCTTCATGGCCTGGGTAGCATCCCTTTTCTGGGTCAGAATAACGCCGTTATAGCGATCAATCTGCTGGTCAATGCCAACGGCGCTGAGCACCAAGGACAGGTCCGCTAAGTCAGCTCTATCCCTTGATCCGGCCTTGGCCACAAGAACCCAGGAATCTTCTGTTCCCTCTGTCATTGCTCAGCTGGAAAAAATATCTGCACAAAACTGCCCCAATCGCCCCAGATCCTGACAGACATGAACACCGCCCTCTTCCAAGGCCTTGATTTTTGCTGTTGCACCACCCCGAGAGCCGGAAACAATAGCACCGGCATGCCCCATATGTCGTCCCGGAGGAGCCGTCAGCCCAGCAATAAATCCCACCACCGGTTTATCAACCCGGTCCCGGATGAATGCGGCAGCCTCTTCCTCAGCTGTACCGCCGATCTCCCCCAGTATGACAATCCCGGTGGTTTGTTCATCCTCGACAAAGGCGGCAAGGCAATCGATAAAACCGGTGCCGTTCACAGGATCGCCGCCGATCCCGATACAGGTGGACTGGCCCAGTCCAGCCTTGGTCAGCTGATCCACCAGTTCATAGGTCAAGGTACCGGAGCGGGAAATAACCCCGATGGAACCGGGGGCGTGGATAACACCGGGCATAATACCGATCTTACAGGCTCCTGGCGCGATAATGCCGGGGCAGTTAGGTCCGATCAGCCTGCTGGAGCTTCCCTGAAGAGCGGTGCGCACCCGCAGCATATCATGAATCGGGATTCCTTCGGTGATGCAGACGATCAAGGGGACACCGGCATCCACAGCCTCCATGATCGCATCTGCGGCAAACGCAGGTGGAACGAAAATCATCGAGGCCATTGAGGCGTTGGCCCCGGTTGCCTGCACTGCATCATGCACCGTGTTGAAGACCGGAATACCAGCAACATCTTGACCTGCCTTTCCCGGCGTGACACCTGCCACCACCTTGGTGCCGTATTTCAGGCATTGCAGGGCATGAAACTGTCCTTCTTTGCCGGTAATTCCCTGAACAAGAAGTCGGGTGTCTTGGTTGATAAAAATACTCATAGGTTGGGTATCCGTTTCCTTGTTCTTAATTTATATCGCGGACACATCGTACATAATTCAGCATATAACGGACATCTCCTTGGGGGCCGATGTAGTCGGGAAAATCACCAGAATTACCGGATTTGGGATCACTGCGTTGCGCTCCAGCACCGTGGACATCATACAGCACATCGTTCATCTTACCTTGGGCCTCGCCGAAAGCAATATACACCGCCTTGTCATAGACCACAGGATTATAACTGTCTATGTGCGTGGTTCCGGTCCAGAAATACGGATACTGCGGCTTCCCGTCTGGATCCTCAATCTCCGTTGTGGAAAACAGCGGATCAATCGCAAGCATAACTGGTTCTGTCTCGTCTGGGGAGCGGGTATAATCCACGATGCTTTGCAATTCCTTGGCATTAGGGAGCCGCCAGTCATCATGCCCGGCCAGATCAAGTCCTTGGGCATAGGCAAGAGCGTCTTCCCAATCCCGTGCTGTCCCGTCATCCGCCTGCTGCCACATCAGGCCAGTGGCTTGGTCGGAAATCGTGCCGTTGCCGTTGTCTACAAAATTATTTGTCCCATAATCGGTATTGCTGCGTACAAAACGAAAATACGCAGTGCCTTCACTGGCGGTGTTCGCAGGCGGATCATATTTCGGATAGCCTTTGATCCTGCCATCAATGAAATTGACCCCGAACACGGTTGCATCTCCACCCATTGTCGTGCCCACATACTCAGTGGCCGACCAAGTCTGGGCATCTATAATCCGTTCTTCGGTGTTTGCCGTGTCACCAAAGGGCTGGGTAAAATAATCGGTATCGATAAACAGGGTATAAGTGTCTGGATCGCTGCCGTCCCCCTTAGCTCCGGTGAAGAGAATCAGAGAATACAGCTCCTTGATCGTGGGCAATCTCCAGTCATCATATTCGGCGAGGTTCAACGTGGAGGCACGGGCATTGGCCTCGGTCCAAGTCATCTTGTCGCCCATATCCTGCTGCCACATCAGGCCGGTGACATTATCGGTTACAGTCCCGTCCTTGTTATCCGTATACGAGGCTGATTACCGTTGTAGTGGGCATCCTGGCCGTAAAAGGCTTCACCGGTCGCCGGTGCGGAGGTCAAGAGAGAGTTATTGCTATAATAAGTACTGACTCCTGTATCCACAATCGGATAGTTCAGCGTTGTTTCTGTTGCTGACGAACCCGTTAAAAGCAACAGAGACAGAGCACTCTGCACAGCCGCAGCTTCAGTGTTTTCTGCTGCTTCGGCACTTTTCTCCCCGAAGCCCGACACACCGATTGCACCGGTTGTCAGGAGCAACCCTGTCAGCAATAGCCCTATTGCGACCGGCTTGATATATTTTTTCATTCGCTTTTCCTTCCCTTCCCTTTTTTTGTTGCGGCATCAGGCAAGGCATAATTCCTTAAGCTTTATTGACGCATCATTAAGATCTGTCGCTGTTATCAGCTCAAGTCCAGATTCGGCCAATATTTTTCTTCCTTGCTTCGCATTGGTTCCTTCCATGCGGACAACCACAGGAAGCCGGAGCCCGACTTTTTTTGCCGCCTCCACAACACCGGTAGCCAGGATGTCGCAGCGCAGGATTCCACCAAAAATATTAATGAGGATCGCTTCCACCTGTGGGTCTGAAAGCAGGATGCGAAAACCATTTTCAATCATGGTTTCATTGGCCCCGCCTCCTACATCAAGAAAGTTGGCAGGTTCCGCACCAGCCTGCTGAATAATATCCATGCTTGCCATAGCCAGACCGGCACCGTTAACGATCGTCCCGATATTTCCATGCAGCCTGATGTAGTTCAGCCCATGTTTACGGGCCTCCACCTCCAGATGATCATCCTCGGAGCTGTCATAGAGAGCGGCCAGCTCTTTTTGGCGAAATAAAGCGTTGGCATCCACCTCAGCCTTAGCATCAATCAGACAAAACGTACCATCAGCTGTCAGAACCAGAGGATTGATCTCAGCCAAGAGGAGATCATTCTCCACTACGGCCTGATACAGGCCTGTAAGGAAAGAGGAAAACGAAGTGCTGAACTCACCGGTCAAACCAAGGCCGTAAGCGATTCGCCGCCGCTGATATGCCTGAAGCCCCCCCAGAGGATTAACCCGAACCCTGATAATTTTTTCAGGCCGGGTTGCCGCCACCTCCTCAATATCCATCCCCCCTTCTGCCGAGGCGATAATAAGTAAGGAGGCTGTTGAGGAATCTGGCAGGATGGAAAGGTAGAACTCCTGCTCAATATCAACGCCCTTTTCCAGCAGGAGCTTATTCACCTTGATACCGTCCTCTCCTGTCTGGGCTGTTTTCAAGGTCATGCCGTGAATGGCCTGCACCATCGCACGCCCTTCATCCAGATTCTTGGCAATACGAATACCGCCAGCCTTCCCCCGACCACCTGCGTGTACCTGCGCCTTAACAGCAACAGGAAAGCCACTCCTATCCAAACTGTCTAGGCTGTCCAGGTATTTCATGGCATCTTCCGGTGTTTCCGCCAAATACCCTTCTGGTATAGGGAGCCCATAGCGACTGAATAATTTTTTCGCCTGATATTCGTGCAGCTTCATAACTCGTCGATTCTCAATGAGGGGATTGGAGCATTTTCTACTTTTTCAACTCGATACGGTGAGATATCTTTGATATATTATTTCTCGATAAAATCGTCAGGCTTTTTGGATCAAAACCGTCCACTGCTCTCCGCTTTTTTCTTGGCAAAGCACACTATGCCCCTCTGATGTAACCGATATAGGAACATTATCAATAGGCGCACCGTCATCCAAAATAACCTCCAAGGTTTCACCGGAGCTCATAGCAAAGAGCTGCACCTTGATCTGAGCAAAATTCACTGGACATTTAACACCGCTCAGATCCTTAAATCTGTCCGGTCTGTTCCTATTCGGTATGCTCGCATGGACAGCAGGAGGAACAGGTGACTCGTCCTTCTGATTCGCAGCTTTGATCATCATGTTTTCGTGCTCGCCAGGAAACCGCATGGTATTATCCATGTTCTTATACAGTGCTGTAAGCTCCTCGCCAAAAGCGATAATCTGCTTCTTTTGTCCGCAGAGAGATTCGGCCTCATCCTGAGTCTGAGATTGGCCAGCTAACGCAATAAGGGGACGGTGAACGTCTGCAACAAGGCCGGTATCCAGGAAATGCTGGGTGAATAAGCTATAGACCTCTGTCGCTGTTTTTGGCTCTTCGCCCCGTGTTACCAAAAGCATTTGAGCAGCATGGAACAGGGTACTGCGGAGCAAGGTATCCAAAGAATTATCATCCAAATCTTTCTCTGCTACCAGCCGGAGGAGATTTTTCCTGACAATCTTATTATCAACATCAATGATGTCATAGACTCCAGCAGAACATTCTTCGTGACCAACGCCCTTCAGGGAAAAGAGCTGGTCAGCGCCATGATCAAAATAATAATTCTTATCTTCGGCAAAGGTTGGAATATAATTATAGCCGGAGGTACATAATTCAGTGATAATATCTCTAGCGCCGCTGCGCCAGTAATCATGAAAATTAACAATGCCTTCAGAGTGCTCCTTAAAATGAGCATAACGACGCATAACTTCAGTGATAAATCGAGGCAGATCATAGGCATGTACCCAGCCCGCTTTTTCAGCGATCCTGAGCGTTCCCCGGTACATCCCTCCGTTACCAACGACATTATAGGTAGGAATAAGATGTCCCTCCACCCTCCGTACCTTGCCGTAAAAGCCGAGATCAGCTATCCAGTGGTTAGTACATGCATTCGGACACCCACTGATGCGTATCATAATATCATTGGGAGGACAAAAGTCCGCTGCTGCAACAGTATCCAGATATTTAAAAACAGCCTCTGAAACCGCCTGAGGAGCAGTAAGGCCGACCTGACAGCCTTGGCTGCCTGCACAGGCAACCAAATTGCCATAGAGCATGGGTCTGTCGCTCAAGGTGCTGTACCCGAGGATCTCCTTGTACACATTTGCCAGGAACTTCTCTGGGATATTAATGAGGTACAGGTTCTGATCTGTACCAAAGCGCAAAGTATTTTCACCAAAAGGGCGAAGAAATTTTTCCAGCGCACTGCAATCTTCCGCAGACAAATTTCCTGAAAAAAGCGCTAATTTAATCTGACACAATCCCTTCTGCCGCTGCCTGACAACATGCCTTTTTTTCCAGGTTCGAAAATCGTCCAAATTCTCGGACTCAGGCGCTAGTACGATATTTCTCTCTGCATTTTCAGAATTATCGATAGCAGCAATATCCAACTTCTCGTATCTGTGTTCAAGCACCTTATTCAGTTCTTGGCGGTAATACGTGCGAAAGGCGGAAGTGCCAAGATCATCATGAAGAAGAAATTTTATTCGGTTGCGATGCTTATTCCTCCGGTTTCCATAGAGATGGAACATATTTTTAACCGCTCTCACCACATTATAGACTTCTTCCTGATGAACAAATTCATGCAGCTGCACACCGACCTTAGGGTGGGCTCCCAAGCCGCCTCCGATATAAACCCTGAAGCCTTGTTTTCCTTCCGCATTCAGATGGGCAATAAAGCCGACATCCTGAATAAATCCAAAGGCCGCCTCTACGGCAAGGGAACAGAAAGCGATCTTCATTTTTCTCGGCAGTTCCCAGCTGTCGGATTCCTTCAGCAAACGTTCCGTCAGAGCCAGTAAACAGGGCTGCACATCAAAGACTTCCTCTGTGCTGATTCCCGAATCGTGATTAGCGATAATATTGCGGACGGTATTGCCGCCACCACCTTTACAGGACAGGCTGATCTTTTTCAGCTTCCTCAGAACTGAGATAACATCCTGCTCCTCAATTCTGTACAATTGCACTTCAGCCCTTGTGGTCACATGAACCTTTCCATTACCGTATATCTTGGCAAGGGACGCAATACCGGCAAGCTGCTTCGGGGTAATGATATTGCCGCTACAGCGAATACGACACATATAGGTTGAGCGATTCCTTTCAAGGTAAACCCCCATTTTCACTCGCTTGGCGGTGAATGCGGTTTCATGAAGTCGTCCTGCCCTAAACTCTGCAAATTCTTGTTCAAAACGAAAGATCTCGTTCTCCAAGGATGGCGGCAACGCATAATGTATCATGATCCCCTCATTCTGATATATGATGTATTCTCATGCATTCAAGGTCATTACTGTGGTTTCTTTCCGCAAGATAGTTTTTTCTCGCTGTTTAAAAGATAATTTAAAGCGATAATTTCAAGAAATAACCATTGTCTCCTCTTTTAAGACCCCCTGTTGAATACGAAAAGAACGGACTGGTCGCTTGCAGGTCAAAAGAGAGATAATAAGATAACTGATATGAGGATCAATGGCATGACGAATGTCTTCCGGTGAAGGACGAGCCGGGGTCTCAGGGTGTGAATGATAGACAGCCCGAAGTCTCAGGCCCTGGTCTCGCATTTCCCGGATAGCACTGAACTGCTCCGCCGGATCCATACTGAAGTGGTCAGGAGCCTGATCCACATTTGTCAGGCGAAACATTTGCTCCACCAGACCATTCCGCTCAGCCAAATAGCCACAGGCCTCACAGGGGGCAACCTCCCTACTATGCGCCACCATTCCAGAGAGAACCTGCCGGGTTATTTTAAATTCCATAAGAAAAAACGAGACACAGAAACACCTCAAATGCGCCTCAAATACTTCAAACTGACGAATCGCAGGCTATCCGTGATGCTCCTCAAGGCTGCTAATCGTAGGATTTTCTCCACAGACAGGGCAATCCGAACGTCTCTTCAGAGGCACCCGCCTGAAATTCATGGTTGCTGCATCAAAGGTCAGCAGGGCATCAGTAAGCAAGGTTCCGGCACCGGTTATAAATTTGAGGGCTTCAGCAGCCTGAATCGTACCCAGCATGCCAGCAACTGCGCCCAAGATACCGGCCCGTGAGCACCCGACGGGATTCGGTGGAGGCTCCCTGAAAGAACAACGATAACAGGCAGTCTGGCCAGGCAACACGGTCATAGTCTGACCGTTAAAGCGAAGAATACCACCATGTGAAAAGGGGATACCGGCCAAGACACAGGCATCGTTGACAAGAAATTTGGTTGCGAAATTATCACTGCCATCAATGACAAAATCATATTCTCGAATAATTTCATCAATATTCGAGGCATCCAAATAGAGGCGGTACGGCCTCACCTCGACATCAGGATTGAGGGCACGCATTTTTTCAGCCGCAGATTCAACCTTAGCACGATCCAAGTCATTGGTTGAATGCGCTATCTGCCGTTGCAGGTTGGAAACATCAACCACATCAGCATCAACAATACCGACAGTGCCAACTCCAGCAGCTGTCAGGTATAACGAATTAGGAGAACCCAATCCCCCTGTACCGACGACCAGCACCTTAGCATTCAGTAACTTTTCCTGTCCTTCTGCCCCTACTTCCTGAAGAAGGATATGACGACTATATCGCTCCTGCTGCTTGTCGGTTAATTGTACCATCTGCACCATCAATATGTAGAGATAATGAGTTAATTATGCGTACATTATGCACGGGATGAAAAATATTATACATATTATAACATTGCGCATCCCGTGCAAGGCTTTCTGAAAACGGCAAACCCGAAATACTTAACGCATTCAAATCGTTCAGCAATAGGATATTTTGCTCCACCATTTTCACCTACTCTGTTCAATACTGCCAAGGGCACTGACCCTTATCAACCACCTGCCATAAAATACAGGAAATCGACCTCATTCCTATCTACAATCATGGTATTATGGTAGGTGCCTCGATCAACGATCTCACCATTCAGCTGCACTGCTACCATTTCAGGGGATGCAACCTGTTCCATTTCAAGCAAACCGGCTACACTCATTTTCGTTACCTGATCGATAAAACGAGACTCTCCGTTTAATCTGATTTCCATAATTTCTCCTCCAAAAAACTTATGGTTTTTATCGCAAAATTCAAAAATCCAACCCGATTTCCTGTATAATTACGAAGGAGTTAACCTCCACACTTATACAGAATCACATTATACTTACTACAATGTGTTAGGTATAAATGTCAAGCAGAAAAGCGCATCCAGCCCCGGAAAGGTTCAATTTTTTTTACTCCTTTTTACTCTGAATACGATATCTCAAAGTAAACCTGCCAAGATTATTTCCCGAGACAAAACCGACTGAAAAGAACATCAAGGACATCATCCGGCGTAGTCAACCCGACAATATCAGCAAGATGGTCCAAGGCTACTCGCAGATCAACCGCCAAGAGATCAGCAGGTACTCCTGTCACCAAGGTCTCCTTGACTTGGAAACAGGCGGCCAGCGTCTTTTCCAGAATCATTTTATGGCGAAGATTCGGGGCACAGGAAATTCGCTCACTCATCTCTTCTTCACCGATTATGGTCTGATACAGCGTGTCTCGCAATTGCGCGATGCCGACGCCTGTTTTTGCCGCCGTCTGTACCTGCGGGACCGCACCAAAAAAATTGCTCAATTCCTGCAATGGGCTCTCATCAGTACTCTTATCTGTGACACCTATCTTGTCTATCTTGTCTATCTTGTCTATCTTATTCAGCACCACTATCCTCTTGCGGTCATCCAATGAGGCATATAAACTTCGATCAATTGCACTCAACCCCTGACTCGCATCAACAACAAAGAGGACGAAATCTGCTTCCCGCATTTTCTGACGGGCCCGCTCGATTCCCAGCTCCTCAACTGCATCCTCATGATCCCGAATACCGGCCGTGTCAACAAGATGGACAGGAATTCCATGCACAGAAATGAGTTCCTCAATGGTATCCCGTGTTGTTCCTGGAATCTCGGTGACGAGAGCACGTTCTTCCTGGAGCAGCTGATTCAGCAGGCTTGACTTCCCCACATTGGGGCGTCCCGCAATAACCGCCTTTACTCCCTCGCGAATCACCCTGCCCTGGTCCGCTAAAGCAAGCAGGAGCTGGAGGGGCTCCACGACCTGCTCCTGCACTTGTCCGAGGAGATGGTCAGCAACAAGGATATCCGTTTCATCATCAGGAAAATCAAGGGCCAGTTCAACTATTGCCAGCAATTCGACAAGCGCATCCCGGATCGCGGCAATGCGCTCGTACAACTCACCCCGCAACTGCCCCACAGCCAATTCAACCCCACCCATACTTTGAGCCTGAAGAAGGTCGATAACAGCCTCGGCCTGCGTCAAATCAATGCGACCGGCAAGAAAGGCCCGTTTAGTGAATTCACCGGGCTCAGCAGCCCGAGCTCCGACAGCAAGAATCTCCGCTAAAATTGCCTGCAGCACCAGATAACTGCCGTGGCACTGTATTTCTGCCACGTCTTCACGGGTATAGGTATGCGGAGCCCGCATAAAAACGGCCATGACCTCGTCAAGAACAGCCCCGTGACGATCCCTCACAGTACCGTAGCAAAGTTTATGACTGCGAAAGGATCCATCAGGATGTAGGCTTTCCTGTCTATGCGGTATAAAAAGTCTGCGCAGAACAACAGCAGCAGCAGCACCGCTGATACGAATAACACCAATGCCGCCAACACCCGGAGCTGTAGCAATAGCGGCGATGGTATCTATAATATCTCTTGTATCATCAGGTGTCGGAAGCACTGTCAGTCTGTTGCTCCTTTTTTCCCTTTCCCTTTCGCGCATAGGGTTTCTTTTTGCCCGGCTTATAAATCAGGACCTTCTTAAATAAACCTGCTCCCACAGAACGACTACGGATGGTGTTATCATCCTGCAAAATCATATGAACAACCCGACGCTCCGAGGGATTCAAGGCCGGAATCGCCTGGGTTTTTCCTTCTTCCCTGACCCGGGCGGCAAGCTCCAGAGCGAGTTCTTTCAGTTCCTCAGCTCGTCGTTCCCGGTACATGCCCACGTCAAGAGAAAGCATGATCCGGTCTGGCAGACGCCTTGAGGTTATTTTGCGCAGCAGGTATTGCAGGCTATCCAGGGTCCGACCTTCTCTGCCAACAAGCTCTTCTTCGTACTCGCCGCTGATATGACAGGCAACAGTATGATTGTTCAGCGTAACCGTTACGGTTGACGGAAAGCCCATAATGTTGAGCATCGCATTGATGTCGCTCTGAATTTCCGCTAGCACCTCGTCAGAAGGAGGTTCAGGCAGAGGCAATTCCGCCTCTGTACGTCGATCAGTTCGTTGTTCAGTTTTTGGAGCTGCTTTTTTCCCGCTTTTCCGCCCGTTGTTCTTCCGGGCAAATCCACTGGATGTTTCAGGCTGTTCTGCCGCCTTTTCTCCTCTCTTTTCTGCTCCTGTTTCCCCTGCAACAGCATCATCGTGTTCAGGTACTGCCGCCTTTTTCTCAACCTCAGTCTTTTTACCGCGTTGAGCGGTTTCTTCCGTCTCGCCCGGCCCCTCGGCAGAACAGCCTTCTCCTTCTTTTTTTGTTACTCGGATATGTGCCTTTTTTCGACATAATCCAAAAATCCCCGACGAGCCGGTCTCCAGGATTTCAATATCCAGACCTTGCTGTGAAGTCGAGAGCTTTTGACAAGCTTCGGCAATGGCATCAGTGACGGTGCCGCCGTAAAAATCTTTTCCTTTGACCATGTAAACGGTT
>MTKO01000066.1 GCA_004028505.1 Candidatus Electrothrix aarhusensis | reverse complement strand
GTCTCGGCCGCGCCGGGGGGAACGCTTTTGAAGGAATCAATATTGAATAATCTTTTTACTTTGGACAGTAATAATGCGGCAAAATGGAAACACAAAATAGGGATAAAAAAATTTGAGCAGTGTAAGTTTTCAGACATCTGCATTGAAAGTATGTTTGGTCCAAGGTTTAGCTCCAAGCTTTACAATGCAAATGGAAATATTGCTTCATTAAGGACTACTGATTTGAATAATGATGGTGATATCAACTTGTCAACAATGCCAAGAGCAATAGTTGGAAATAAAAATTTTATAGAACACTATCTTAAAGTCGGAGACTTAGTTATTTCGAGAAGTGGAACTTGTGGGATTGCTGCTGTGTTTGATGGGTATGAAGATATTCCTGTTGTTCCAGCAGCTTTTCTTATTCGTTTTAGATTGAAAAATAATATTAATCCCCATTATTTGAAGTTATTTTTTAACTCAAGAATAGGAAGGCGAATGAGTGCAAAAATTGCAAATGGGGCTGTTCAAAAGAATCTGACTAGCAAAGCGCTTCTGAAGCTAAACATACCTATGCCTAATTTTAATACACAAAATAAAATTGTAAGAATGATTGATGACTTGAAAATCAAAGCTATTGAAGATCATTTGCTTTTCTGTGGCAATCTCCAAAAATCCTTGGCCAACCAAATCTTCTAACATGCCCTTCAACGAACGCAACAGTGTAGAGCACTACATCATCCATCAGCTCGCCGGGATCAACCTCAACACCACAGAGGTAAACGAACCCAAACAGATCTATGGCGCAGAATGGGCCTACACACCAGCGAAAGCGTTGCAGCGCAGCATCAACGAAGTCCTGGTGGAACCCAACCTCAAAAAGGCCCTGATCCGCCTCAACCCAGAGATCAAAGCCCAACCGGAGCGGGCCGACGAGGTGATCCACAAACTGCGAACCATCCTGATCTCAGTCAACCAAACCGGCCTAGTCCGGGCCAATGAAAAGTTCTTCAGTTGGCTCACCAACGAAAAAACCATGCCCTTTGGCGAGAACAACAGCCATAGACCGGTTCGCCTCATCGATTTTGACGATCCAGCCAATAATGAGTACCTGGTCACCAATCAGTTCCGCATCCATCACCGGGAAACCAAGATCCCGGATGTGGTCCTGCTCATCAACGGCATCCCGGTGGTGGTGGGCGAGGCCAAAACCCCCAGCCGTCCCTCGGTGAGCTGGCTGGACGCAGCCCATGATATCCATCATATCTATGAAAACAGCGTGCCCATGCTCTTTGTCCCCAATATCCTCTCCTTTGCCACCGAAGGCAAGGAGCTGTTCTACGGGCCGGTTCGCTGCCCCCTGGAATTCTGGGCACCCTGGCGCACCGAAGACTCCAACACGGCCCTGGAAAAATCCCTGGGTCTGGCTGAAATGGGCCGGGAACTCAATCACCTCTTCCAACCCCGCCGCCTCCTGGATATCCTCCAGAACTTCTCTCTCTTCAGCACCAATAAGAAAAAACAACGGATCAAGATCATCTGCCGTTTTCAACAGTATGAAGGGGCAAATACGCTTATTGCACGGGTCATGGAGGGGCGGCTCAAAAAAGGGTTGATCTGGCATTTCCAGGGCTCAGGTAAATCACTGCTCATGGTCTTTGCCGCCCAAAAGTTGCGCCGGGCCCCGGAGCTGAAGAGCCCCACTGTGCTGGTGCTGGTGGACCGGGTTGACCTGGATACCCAAATCAGCGGCATTTTTAACGCTGCTGATGTAGCCAATGTGGAGAGCACCGACAGCATCAGCGAGCTGCAAACCCTGCTGGAGCGGGATACCCGCAAGATCATCATCTCCACGATCCACAAGTTTCGTGATGCCCGGCCCGATATGAATTGCCGGGATAATATCATCGTCCTGGTGGATGAGGCCCACCGGACCCAGGAGGGCAATTTGGGTCGCCAGATGCGGGCGGCCCTGCCCAATGCCTTTCTCTTTGGCCTGACCGGGACCCCCGTCAACAAGGCGGATCAAAATACTTTCTGCGCCTTTGGTTCGGAAGAGGATACGGGCGGCTATCTGTCGCGCTACACCTTTCACGACTCCATCCGCGACCGGGCCACGCTGCCCCTCCATTTTGAACCCCGGCTGGTGGATGTTCATGTGGACAAAGAGGCCCTGGATGCGGCCTTTGCCGAGTTTCAGGAAGCATCTGCCCTGAGTGATGCAGAGGCCGATGCCCTGAACCGGAAATCTGCCAAGATGTCTGCCTTTCTCAAAGCACCGGAGCGGGTCGCGAAGATTGTCCGGGATATTGCCTGCCATTTTCAGGAAAAGGTGGCTCCCCAGGGTTTTAAGGCGATGATTGTCTGCCCGGATCGCGCTGCCTGTGTCCAGTACAAGGAGGAACTGGATACATATTTTCCTGAGCAGGCAAGCAGGGTGGTTATCTCCACCACCGCCAATGATACCCTGGAATTTAAGCGGCAATGGGGTATGGATAAGGGGGAGCAGGAACAGGTGGTGGACGAGTTCAACGATGCCGATGCAGGCCTGCACTTTCTCATTGTCACGGCCAAGTTACTGACCGGGTTCGACGCGCCGATCCTTCAGACCATGTACCTGGATAAATCCATCAAGGACCATACCCTGTTGCAAGCCATCTGCCGGACCAACCGCCTCTATCCCGGCAAGACCTTTGGCCGTATTGTTGACTATTTCGGGGTCTTCGACGATGCAGCCAAGGCCCTGGAGTTTGATGAGGAGAGCATCAAGCAGGTGATCAGCAATCTGTCGGAATTGCGCAGCAGGCTACCCCTGGCCATGAAGGACGCCCTGGCTCATTTCAGCGGCGTGGATCGGCGGGTGGAGGGATTTGTCGGGCTGGAGGCAGCCCAGGAGGCCATCAACACGGATAAAAAGAAAGACGCCTTTGCCCGTGATTTTAAATACCTTGCCAAGCTGTGGGAGTCCCTTTCGCCGGATAGGCTTCTTGATATCTATAATGAGGATTATCGCTGGCTGGCCCAGGTTTATGAATCCGTCAAACCGGCTGCTGATAATATCGGCAAACTGCTCTGGCAGGCCCTGGGAGCCCAGACCACCCGGCTCATTCACGAGAATATCCATGTCGGCGCAATCCATAGCCTGGATGCCTTTGTCCTGGATGCGGAAGTGATTGAAGAGATTTTCAACAACCCCAACCCCAAAAAGGTCAAGGAGTTGGAAAAGGCCCTGATGAAACGCTTTGATAAACACGGGGATCTGCCGGTCTTCAAGGCCTTGAGTGAGCGTTTGGAGGCCTGCGGGATAAGGCAGAAAAAGGGCTGATCGCCTCCATCGACTTTATCAAAGAACTGTGCAAGATTGCCAAAGAAACGGTGCAGGCGGAAAAAGAGCTTGCGGTTGCGCTTCAGGAAAAAACGCCCCAGGCCGCCCTGACCGAACTCTTCCTGGAACTGAAAACCGACCAAACCCCGGCAGTCGTCGAGCGTATTGTCGCTGATATTGATGCCATTGTCCGGGTTGTCCGCTTTCCCGGCTGGCAGCAATCCAACCAGGGCGAACGGGAGGTGCAGAAAAATTTACGGAAAGCCCTGCTCAAGTACAAATTGCATAAAGATCAGCTGCTCTTTGACCGGGCCTATGGGTATATTAAGGAGTATTATTGAGGAATATTTTCGGGTTGTTGTAGGGGCGAACCTGTGTGTTCGCCCTTTTATGCCGGGTAGACACGCAGGTCTACCCCTACGGTACGAGATGTGGGGTTGGCGGCACACGGATGTAGGGGTGACCGGCGGTCGCCCTATAATTATAGTATTCCGGGCAGGCACAGGGACCTGCCCCTGCACATTTTTCCGTATCTAAAACCGATCCGCAAAATATGGCTCCAGCACCTTAGGCACTCGCACTGTCCCGTCTTCCTGCTGATAATTCTCTAACACCGCCAATAGGGTCCGACCCACTGCCAGCCCAGAGCCATTCAGGGTATGCACCAGACGGCTTTTTTTCTGGCCATCGGGGCGATAACGGATACCTGCCCGGCGGGCCTGAAAATCAAGAAAATTAGAGCAGGAAGAGATCTCCCGATAGGTATTCTGACCTGGTAACCAGACCTCTATATCATAGGTCTTGGTTGAGGAAAAACCCAAGTCGCCAGAACACAGGCTGACCACTCGATAAGGCAGTTCCAGCAACTGCAAGACTTCCTCGGCATCAGCCAAGAGAGAATCTAATTCGTCGGCAGAGGTTTCCGGGGTGGTGAATTTAACCAACTCCACCTTGTCGAACTGATGCTGGCGGATTAGACCTCGGGTGTCCTTGCCATAAGAACCGGCCTCGGAACGAAAGCAGGGCGTGTAGGCGGTATATTTGATCGGCAAATCGGCCTCTGCCAGGGTTTCGTCACTGTGAATATTGGTCAGCGGCACCTCTGCTGTGGGGATCAGCCAGAGATCCCAATCTTCTATCTTGAACAGATCTTCTTTAAACTTGGGGAGCTGGCCTGTGCCGGTCATGGACTTAGAATTGACCATAAAGGGCGGCAGCATCTCGGTGTACCCGTGTTTTTGGGTGTGCAGATCAAGAAAGAAATTGGTCAGCGCCCTGGAGAGCTTGGAGGCAAAACCCTTGAGCAGGGCAAAGCGAGCCCCGGACAGCTTGGCTGCCGTTTCAAAATCCAGAATCCCCTGGTCTTCACCGACTTCCCAATGGGGTTTCGGGTCAAAGGAAAATTGCGGAATCTCGCCCCAGGTTCGGATCTCCACATTATCGCAGTCGTCATTTCCCTTGGGAACAGAATCATCACAGAGATTGGGAATCGCCATAACAACCTGCTCAAGCTCTTCCTGAACCGTGGTCAGCTCTTTGTCCATCTCCTTGATTCGTTCAGAGACCTGCCGCATTTCCGCGATGAGCGGCTCAGCCTGCTCGTGCTCACCTGCCTGCTTCAGCGGCGCGATTTCTTTAGAAACCGTGTTGCGCCGATTTTTCAGCTGCTCGACCTCGCCCAGCAGGGCCAGTCGTTTGGCATCAATTGCTGTAAAATTCTCAATCAGATCTGTCTTCATTCCGCGATGAAGGCATTTCTCCCGGACAAGATCAATGTTTTCCCGGATAAAACGTAGTTCTAGCATGATATATACTCGGTAATAAAATCAATAAATGGAATAAGAGCCCCTTTTTCAGGTGCGGAACTTGTAGGGGCACGGCACGCCGTGCCCCTACATCACCCACTATAAAAGGGTAAGGTATTTTTTGTTGAACCCCTCAAAGGTTTCTTGAAGACAAGCTGATTTTTTTAGCATGACCGGAACCATTCAGCAATGGTTATTCAATCAAGCGCTATTCAATTGCTTTTCCCAGGAAGGTTTGCTACATATTGATGCATGTTGATTAATGCTTCTCCACAGTAGGAGAAACAAATTTCGTTTATACGTTTTCAGGGCCTTAGCCCCTTGAAATTCCTGAGCGTACTCATCCTTCAACGGCAAATCAAGCAGCAAACATCCTTGTGCAACAGTACAAAAAGTACAATAATCTCGTTATCTTTTTAGCGGAACTTCGAAAGTCCATACGCTTACTCGGCATTAGCCTTATCCTGATGACCATTGCGATCTTTTTCCTCTCCACTGGATTGATCACGGTCTTTCAGGAGCATTTGCGGGAAAAGCTCTACTTCTTTTCCGTGGCCGGGCCTTTTCTTGCCCATGTCAAGGTGGCTTTTTTCGGGGCGGTGTACGCTCTCATGCCCCTGCTTATGTATGTGCTCTGGAAGGCTATGGGTAAACCCTTTGCCGTGACCGGCAGGAAGCTGTTCTGGTTTGTGTTTGCCACCTGTTTTCTCTTTTACAGCGGAACCTTATTCTGTTATTTTGTCACGCTGCCCTATGGAGTTGAATTTCTGCTCAGCTTTCAATCGGAAAGTATGAAGGCGGTTATCTCTATCGGGCGCTTTGTCAGCTTCGTGACCATTTTTATCCTGGCCTTTGGCGTCATTTTTGAGCTGCCGGTTTTTATGGTCTTCTCGGCCCAGGTGGGTTTGTTTTCTCGTCAGGTTTTTGAAAAAAATCGTCGTTTTGCCGTGCTTGGCATTGCTATTCTGGCAGCCCTGCTTACACCGACTCCTGATGTGGTGAATATGGCCTTGATGGGAGGGCCGCTGTATTTGCTCTATGAGGCGGGTATTTTGGTGATTCGTTTTTTACGTATTGATGAGCAACGTGCTGCATCACATGCTCTATCAACTGCGTTGAAAGAGAAAGAATAAAAACTACCCCTTTGGGGTCGTTTTTGATAGCACGCGTTTGCTAGCACGCAATTAAAACTCAACGAGCTTGATACCGTTCCTTTCTAAGAGTGCTGCTGTTACCCCGAGCTTTTTCACCCCGCAGGAAGGGCTTCGAGCTTTGAGGAGGGCAAGGCGAATGTTTTGATCCCGAGCAATTTTCATCACACCCTCAGCGCCGGCAAGGAATTCTTTCGTGACATCCATGCCATCCCGTGTGATAACAGAGGCAAAGCCGGTAAGGACATCCATGCCGTCTCCGCCGCGTAACTCAGCTGGCGTGCGTGGGGTAGGAAGACCACCGAGTTGTTCTGGACAGACAGGAATGTAGATAAAATCGTTAAGGTATTTTAAACAGCGTTCGTTTGGCTTATGTTGTCCGTCATAGCGGGTGCATAAGCGACCAAGCAGCTGCTGATAAGACATTTTTTCATTGTGCGAAGCTCCGGGGCTGTGATACTCCACTGCTTGCGACGTACCAGCAAAACAATCTTTATTTACTACCCAGCCCGCTTGGGGATGGGTTATTTATCAAAAAACTCGCAAAAAAACATTGCAGAGAAAAAGAACAAACAGGCCGAAACGAAGACAGAGCAAAGGGCTCAGCCTGAAAGAAAGACTGGTATTTCGAAGAGTTATACTGACTGTTCTTTTGTCAGGGGGATTTTTCCTTTTATTTGCTCCTCGTTGTAGCCTGTATTCATATTACAAGATAGAGAAAAAGTCAAACAGACTGGTAGAAGAAAACAAAAGGCTGTTGCAGGAAAAAGCAGCGTTAGAAAAAGAAATAGACCTTCTTATGCATGATAAGACCTATCTGGAAAAGGTCGCTCGGGAGAAGTACGGGATGCTGAAGAAAAATGAGGAAGTATATTATCTTGATCCGCAGGCGAAAAACAAATAGGATTTTTTCTGTTTCAGCGGTGCTGACCCTGTCCCTCATCAATATTTTTTTTCTCAGGACAGGTTGTGCAACCAATAGAAACTCTGTTGATCACACCGCTGTGCAACAGACCGCTGTACAAACGGTCAAGCCGGACTTTATCAGCCTGACACCGGAAGAACTGGACTGGATTGAAAAACATCCTGTTTTTCGAGTCGGTGCATTTTCTCTTCCTCCCTATATGATTCATAATCATCAAGGGCCACCCGCTGGTTATATGCCGGACCTGCTCCGTACACTCAGTGCACGAATTGGGCTGACCCCAGATTTTCTTTGGTTCGATCAGCTGTCTGAGGTGCTCAAGCAGGCGGAGCTGGGGAATCTTGAAGCGGCAATGGGCATGATCCGCACAGAGGAACGGGCCCGACTCTTCACGTTTTCCGCAGAAACCATGCCCCTGAATATGGCTATTTTTGCCCGTGCCGATAATGATGCTATCCATGATTTGGCATCATTACAAGGGAAGCGCTTAGCTTCGTATACGGGATATGCTTTGCAAAAAGTTATGCAGGAGCAAATTCCCGGCGTCTCTTTTGTGATGGCCGAAGATGCGGTAAATATGCTTCAGCTCGTTGTTCGCGGCCAAGCTGATGCGGCGATTCAGGAACTGCACAGTGGTCGGTACATATTGCGGAATTATTACCTGAATAATCTTGAAGTAAAGGATTATGTGCAGTTCAGAGGGTTTGAGCAGCTCCGAGGTCACTCCTATCTTGTATGCCAAGATGTACCTCTTCTTCAATCTCTTTTGGATAAGGTATATCTCTCCCTCACTGAAGAAGACAAGCAGGATATCTGGAAAAAATGGCTGGGAAATTCAGATATCCCTCAACCGACTTTCACTCCTGAAGAAGAGCAATGGCTGACTGCACATCCGGTCATTCCCTTTACTTTTGACCCAGTCTGGGCCCCGGTTGAATTTGCCGATGATAACGATCATCCTCAAGGAATTTCCAGTGACTATTTGCACTCTTTGGAAAAGGTGCTGCGTGTTCGCTTCAAGCCGGTTCCTGCTGATTCCTGGAAACAGGCTCAACAGTTGATCAAAAACGGTCAAGCCCTCCTCTTGCCAGCCTTGGTCGAGACCCGTGAACGGCAAAAAGATTTGTTTTTCACCTCCTCTTATCTCTCTCTGCCCGTAGCTATTTTTTCCGCCGCCAATGTAGCCTACCTCGGTGATCTGAAGGCTCTGGACGGAAAAAAGTGGCTGTGGTGGAAGGGTATGCCATTCAGGAATGGATGTTGCAAAATCATCCGCAGTTTGATCTTCTTTTGGCGGAAACAACTACGCAGGCCCTGCACATGGTGGCGAAGGGCAAAGCCTTTGCCTTTGTCGGCGCTCTCCTGCCGACAAGCTATTATATAGGACAGAGCAGTCTTACCCAAATTCGGGTGGTCGGGGAAACACCTTATACCTATAATCTGCGCTTGGCTGTTCCCAAAAATGAGCCCATTCTGCGAGCTATTTTAGAGAAAGGGCTGAGTGCCGTTTCCAAGCCCGAGCGTGATGCCATCTATCATCGCTGGATTTCTGTTCAGTATACTCATCGCGTTGATTATCATCTTCTGCTCACGATAGTGGCAGTAGCTGGTCTCATTCTCTTTCTGTTCAGCTGCTGGACGTTGCACATGATCAAGGAAGTGAGGAGGCGGCGGCGAATCGAAGAGGCTTTGCGGGAAAAGGAATATCTTCTCTCCAGTATTATTGAGTTTTTTCCGGAAGCAGTGCTGATTATTGACCGACAGGGAGTTGTTTTGGCTTGGAATAAGGCAATGGAACAACTGACCGGAGTTCCGGCTGAAGAAATGCTGGGAAAAGGTGATTATGCCTATGCTGTGCCGTTTTACGGGAAACCGAAACCGATTCTGATTAATTATGCAGGCCGGCCTACGCTCGAACTTTCGTCGCTATATGGTAATATTTATGTAGATGGTGACAAAATAACAGCAGAAAATTCACATGTTGGCCTGCAAGGAAGACCTGCCTGTCTGCTTGGTAATGCCTCAGTACTCAGGGACACGCAGGGAAAAATTGTTGCTGCCATTGAATCTATCCGCGATGTGACGGCAGATCGGAGGAGAGAGATAGAGTTACGTCGAGCTAGGGATGCGGCGGAATCAGCGGCAAAGGCCAAGTCGGAATTTCTCGCCACTATGAGTCATGAAATCCGAACGCCTATGAACGCAATTATCAACCTGACCCGCCTGTTGTTGGAAACTCGGTTGAATCAGAATCAGAGAAAGTATGCTGAAATTTCTATGAATTCTTCCGAGTTGCTCCTTTCTTTGATCAATGATATTCTTGATTTTTCCAAAATCGAAGCGGGCAAGCTGGAACTGGAGCGGACCGTCTTTGATCTCAGTGATTTGCTGGAAACAGTTATCAAGCCCATGCGTATCAAGTCCGAAGAAAAGGGTTTATATCTCAATTTGGAAATCAGCGCAGATATTCATCCCTTTCTTCGGGGCGATTCGGTCCGCCTTCAGCAAGTTTTGATTAATTTTCTCAATAATGCCATCAAATTTACCGAGCGCGGGGGCGTGACAGTGCGAATTGCTGCACAGAAGGAGGATAACGAGCGTCTTCAGCTCAAAATGAGTGTACATGATACTGGCATCGGCATTCCTGCGGAAAGAATGGACCGACTTTTTCACTCTTTTTCTCAGGCTGATGCCTCGACTTCCCGAAAGTACGGCGGTACAGGTCTCGGACTGGCAATCTGTAGACGATTAAGTGAACTCATGGATGGTGAGGTCGGGGTGACAAGCGAACAGGGAAAGGGCAGTACATTTTGGTGTACAGTATCGATCCAAAAAGCATCCAAAGAGACCTTTATAAGCACACAAGAAAAAACAGGCTGTCATAATTTTTTGCCTGCGGCATCCGATCTGCTGCTGGTGGAAGATAATAAGGTTAATCAATATGTGGCCCTGTCCATTCTCAAAAAAATTGATCTGGATGCGGATGTGGCAGAAAACGGGGTGCAGGCCCTTGAGATGCTGCGAAAAAAGAAGTACGATTTAGTTCTTATGGACATTCAGATGCCGGAAATGGACGGTTTTGAAACGACGCGATATATCCGCAATCCTAACTCCGGTGTTCTGCGGCCTGATGTTCCGATTATTGCCATGACAGCCGACGCCACCAAAGAAGACCGGGATAAATGTTTTGCTGCGGGAATGAACGATTATGTCCCCAAACCGGTAAATCGGGAACAACTTTTTGCCGTGCTTCAACAACAGCTCAGTCAGGAACAAACCAAAATCCCGAGAAAAACAAAAAAATGTCCGGCAGAGGAAGATAGGGAACAGGAAAGTTCACCTGATATTTCCCTGGATCCTCTTCCGATTTTTGATCTGGCTGCTCTAGTAGAGCGTATGGGCGGATATGATGAGGGAATTGACGAGTTTATGCACCAACTCCCCGTTTTCTTATCTCAAGATATCAAAGAGTTACAATCCGTACTGGATGAAAAAGATTTGAAAGGCATCCTGAGTAGTGCTCATAAAATTAAGGGCATGTGCGCCAATGCTTCGGCAGAGCGGGTGAGGGAGGCGGCATATCGTATGGAGTCCGCTGCCAGGAAAGGAGATCTTGATGCTGTTCGTTCGTTATTCAGCCTGCTTGAGCAGGAAGAAAAGAGGTTGCGCGAGTATCTTGCCCCTCAGAGCGATCCCTCCTCAGAGCAATAGCAAGGGCACGGCATGCCGTGCCCTTGCTAGAAAATAGAAAATAGAAAAAATACGGAGAGCCACACGGGCCCTCTTTTTCCTAAGCTCAGGAAAAACCGGAGTTGGATGGACAACCTGATGGCGGGCCGCAGGGGAGAGACGATCCGCCGGAACTCATCCGGAAAGTACCTGAAGAAATTGTTTTTTTCACCTCAAGGCTTTGGCATTCCGGGCATTTCACAATTTCAGCATCATTGGATGAAGTACTGAGGACCTCAAAATGCTTTGTACATTTTTTGCAGACATACTCATAGATGGGCATGATCCTTCTCCATGTATTAATTATATACTGTTGATTGGATAAGCGTGTACTGAGTACAGTATATTTTCCGGCAGTCAGCCGATATTATTTGGTTGAAAGATAGAGATAAGCACTGGAGCAGCTTTTGTCAGCCCAAAAAAAAGATCCAGCCCCATCATCGGGCAGAGACACAGCAGGAAAAACTCATCCGGCAGTTGATCCGGCAGCACTGGCCTTGTTGACCGGACAGGTCCGCAATCTCCTTGCTTTTCATCAGGAAATGGGCCTTACAGGCTATCCTGCTGCGCCCGAATTACGACAGTTTCTTAAGCGGGTACCTAGGCGATCGTCAGCACCTGCTATGGAAGAGCCGTTTAGAGAGCAGGGCAGGGGGCAATATTCCGAGCAGCCGCCCCAGCAGCCTGCCGGGGCGGCGCATCAAGCTGAAAAACCTACTCGTTCTTACAGACCGCCTGAACAAAAAGGTCCGCAAACCACTGCAAGGCCCACAGCCGAAACGGTCCAGCAACAGCTGAAGGCACTCAATCAGGAGTTGACTCATTGCCGATGCTGTACCGGAAATGCTGCTTCGAGTGTCGTTCATTCAAATGTTCCTTCAAATGTCGTCTTAGGGCAGGGGAGCCCGACCCCTCTTTTGTTAGTGGTAGGTGACTGCTTTATAGGTACTCTATCAGAGAAGGGCCAAGTTTGGGGCAAAGAAGAGGATGCGATGCTTTGGAGGATGATGCAGGCCATCGGGCTTGATCAAAGATCGGTCTATGTCACCAATGCGATAAAATGCCCGCAGCCAGGGCCTGTGCAATTGGGGTCCTTAATGGAAAAATCCTGTTTTCCCCACCTGGAAAAGGAGATACAGATCATTCGTCCACAGTTGATTTGTGCTATGGGCGATTCAGTCACTCGGGCCCTGCTCAAAACCAAGGCACCATTGGCCCGACTGCGGGGGAGATTTCGCTCTTATCGCTCTCCGCAAGGTAATGTAATAAAAATTATGCCTACATACCATCCTCGTTTACTCTTGCAGCACCCGGAAATGAAACAGGCCACTTGGAAGGATCTCCAGGCTGTGCAGAGGATGTTGCTGGCTTCTTCCCACGCTGTGTAGCTGGCATGTAGAAGTTGGATTATTGGATTATTATTTCCCAGAAAAACAGCAAGCTCCACTGTCTTTCTGGCTTTTTTATGTTGGAGCAATCGGAGGTATAATCGATGAAGAAAGTAAAATTTATGGTTGCTGCAATAGCTGCAATAGGATTATGCATGAGTGTTGCTTCTACCGCATGGTCGTATGATGCCGAAATGGCTCAAAGCTATGCAAAACTGTTTGCCCCGGCAGAGGGTGTTAAGGTGGGCAAGGAGTTGCACTTTATTAACCCTGAAGGCTTTATCAAAAACCTTCAGGCTGGTAAAGAATACGTGGCTCTTGACGTGCGGACCTCCGGGGAAGTGGCAATGCTAGGTATCACCATGCCTGGCAGTATGGCTATTCCGCTGAACGAGCTATTTAAAGAGGAAAATATACAACGTATTCCGACAGATAAAATGGTCGTAATTATCTGCAAGTCCGGTGCGCGAGCCACAGTAGCGGGGACAGCCCTGCGTCATATCGGGTTTGACAATGTCTATATCCTCAAAGGAGGATTTCAGGAGTTGAGCGCGGCTTACGGTCCCACGGAGGGTGCTTCTCTCTCAAAAAAATAGGAGAGAGAAGTAGGATGATTTTTTATGGCCGGTTGAACGTCATTCGGTCACCTTTGCCTTGTTTTTAAAAATAAATCATAAACATAAAAAACTATGTCTCCCCCCGTCCTCCCTCCGCGTCTTTACCCCGGAGATACTGTCGGCGTAATTTATCCAGCTGGCCCGGTACGAGATCAAGCAAGATTGGAGAAAGGTCTCCAAATCCTGAGAAACTTGAACCTCCGTGTCCGTCATTATCATCCTGACAACAGCGGCCCTGACTATCTTGCAGCAGATGACGAACAACGTATCCAGGGATTTTACCGACTCTGGAACGACGAAGAGGTCAAAGCCCTGATCTCGGCCAGGGGCGGATACGGTTGCCTGCGCATCATAGGGAGGTTGAATCCGGATCTGCTCCGCTCTCGACCTAAATGGCTGATTGGGTTCAGTGATCTGACGGTTCTGCTCAATGGTATTTTTGCAGCAACCAACATGGTCACCCTGCACGGGCCTATGGTTACCACCTTGGCAAATACTGACCAGTTTTCTTTCCAGCGTTTCAAGGAGGCCTTGAGCGGTGAATTTCGACCGCTTGCCCCGACCAAGGATTTTGAAATCCTGCGCTCAGGAACAGGGCAGGGCAGGCTTGCTGGCGGAAACCTGACCACGCTCACCCATTTGATCGGCACGCCCTGGCAACCGCAGGTGTCCGGTCGTATCCTTTTTCTTGAAGATACCGGCGAGCCGCTTTATACATTAGACCGTATGCTCACTCATCTTGCCTGTTGCGGCCTGCTGGACAATCTTGCCGGTTTGGTTCTCGGTGTTTTTGATCCTGGTCATTATGACCGTCTGGAAATGATCCGCTTGAACGAACAGGTCTGGAACCGCGTATTAGAACTGACCCAAGGGGGAGCATATCCAATTTGGGGTGGGCTCCCGATTGGTCATCAGCAAGGCAATGTGGCCTTACCTGTCGGCATGGAGGCTGTTATGGAGAGCTCAACCGGAACCTTAAGCTTCTTACTGCAAAGCTGTCAAACAGTATAAAAAAAGAGTTTGCCTACTTTTTTAGCAACTTTGATGTGCTTTGATGTTTATTGTTTTGCCTCTGGCCTCACGCTCGCAAAGTCAACCCTCCGGTATTTAAAGGTATTATTTAAAGCGGCTGGAGTGTTCGGTTTGATTTGTAGTGACATTTTTGCTTATTAACAATATGATTATTGCCAATAACTTTTTTACAGCTTGCGCTGCCAACGGAGCGGTCGAGGTATCCAGCCCGCTGTCCGCCCATAACTGAAAGGAACATGATGAAATTGACAAAGAAAAATGCGCTGGTACTTATTCTAGTGTCCTTGCTGCTCTTTGCCTGTGACAAGAAGGAAAAAGAGGTACAGCAAAAACCGAAACCTGAGCCGCCGAAACTGGTGACTATGCTCAATGTGGTGCCAGCAGATACAATTTTTTTCTCAGGTGGCTTAGAAGCGTTTCCATTGAAGGACGTTTTGCAATGGAGCTCTGAGAGTTTCAATGTGCTGAAAGGGCTTGATCCTAACAGTATGCTTCCTCTTGTAGAGGACAAAAAAATTGCGGGCCAACGTATGGCAGCCCAGATTTGGCTTGATTATTATGCAATAATGCTCTCTCCAGGAGAGGAGTTAGCAAAATGGGGTGTGGAAGACAAGCCTTTTCTTAGCAGCTACACCATTGGCTTGGCCCCGGTACTGCTGCGCATCAGCTTGAAAGATACCCAGATCTTTAATAAAAAAATTGATGAGTTGGAGATAAAAGCACAGATTGCCAGCAAGCCCGAGACCTTGGGCAAGGCGACCTACCGCCGTTATGCGCTGAATGAAAAAGACCCGTCCATTGACCTGATCATAGGGGTAGACAACGAGCGCAAACACGCTGTGTTCATGCTGGATCTCGGCGTTGACAGCGAACAGACCCTTGCCATCGCTCTGGGGCAACAGAAGCCTGAAAAGAGCTTGGCTGAAAGCGGACAAGTTGAGGCCTTGCAGAAACAGTACAAATTGCACCCCTCTTTCATCGGTTATATTGATCAGCAGCAATTGATTACCGGCCTGACCACCAAAGAAGGAAACAGTATTGCCAAGATGATTCAGCAGGTTGTCCCGCAATTGCAGGGTCCTAGTGAACTGTCTGGGGTATCTGAGTTATTCAAAGAATTACAGACAGAAGGATGCCGTAACGACTTAACAGAGATCGGCAACAACTGGCCCCGAACCGTGTTTGGTTACACGGCGTTGGAACTAGCAGCTCCCTCGACCCGTATTGATTCCTTGATGGTGGTTGAAAATAAAGACAAGGCATTCCTGGACAGCCTGCAATCCATTCGTGGGGTTGTTCCCCAATATGTGGGCAATTCTGCTGAAACCCCAGTTGTAGCCGCAGGGTTGGGTTTCAACTTAGAAAAAATCGCTCCTTTTTTTATGGCACGTTGGACAGCTCTTACTCAGAAGCAGTACAGTTGCTCCTTTTTGCAAAAAATGCAGAATGATGCAAAGTCGCAGCAACCGGCAACTCTTGCTCTGATGACAGGAATGGCTCCTGGCGTGCAGGGGCTGGCTTTTTCCTTGATGTCATTGGAGTTAGAAAAAACAGAAGCCGGTGGAACGCCTATGCCTAAGAGCATTGACGCCCTGATAAGCTTGGCTGTCAAAAATCCGACAGCCTTGGTACAGACGATCGGTGCTTTTTTTCCGCCACTTGCGCAACTGCAATTATCAGCTGACGGTACGCCGGTTCAGCTGCCTTTGCCTATCCCGCTCTCCTTTCCTGTTATGGCGGCAATTAATGGCTCTCATCTGACGGTGTATTCCGGAGAAAAATCCCAAGCTCTGGCTCAGGGACTACGTACGGAAACCTTGGAAGAATCGCAAGGCCTTATGGCTGCTGACATTGATTACGGCAAGTATTACGGGCTGATCGGTGATACCCTTACCAATCTGGACACTCCTGATGCGCAACAGGATGAAATTAAGGCTATTTTTGATAATATGAAGAATGCAAAGATGCGTGTTCGGATGAATATGGACGTAACAGATCGCGGCATTGAAGTGAAGGCTAATATGATGGCAACAGAGTAACCATCACACCCCTCTCTTCCTTAATTCCTTTAGAGACGAGTGGAATGGGTTTTTAATCATTCTCAGGCACCGGTTCTGTCTTTTGAGGCAGAACCGGTTTGATTTTTTACCTTGTATCAAAAACAATGAAGCCCCCATTCTAGGGTGTTCTTCTTAAACGAGATAAATTTTTTTTCAATGGAAAATATCCCTACCAATATTGTTCAGCGTGATCCTGATCAGAAAGAATTCCTTCAGGCGGTTTCCGAGCTGCTTGAAACAGTGAAGCCGGTTCTGGACCGCAATCCCGAATACCGCAGCCAGGCAATCATTGAACGCATCACCGAGCCGGAACGGGTCATTATATTTCGCGTACCCTGGATGGATGATCAGGGCAGGGTACAGGTGAATCGAGGTTTCCGGGTTGAGATGAATTCAGCTATCGGCCCGTATAAAGGTGGTTTGCGTTTCCATCCTTCAGTGACCCTATCCATTATTAAATTCCTTGCCTTTGAGCAGGTTTTTAAAAACAGCCTGACTACGCTTCAGATGGGCGGAGGGAAGGGCGGTGCAGATTTCGATCCCAAGGGGCGATCTGATGCTGAGGTCATGCGCTTTTGTCAGGCATTTATGACCGAATTATCCCGCCATATCGGCCCGAACACCGACGTTCCTGCTGGCGATATCGGAGTAGGGGCCAGAGAGATCGGATATCTCTTCGGGATGTACAAAAAAATACGTAACGAATTTACCGGGGTTATTACCGGAAAGGGCTTGAGCTGGGGCGGTAGCCTGATTCGTCCACAGGCCACCGGCTATGGCTTAGTCTATTTTACAGCGGAGATGCTGGCAGAGAGCGGTGAATCCCTCGAAGGAAAACACTGTTTGATTTCAGGGTCTGGAAATGTTGCCCAGTACACTGCGGAAAAGATATTTCAGCTGGGTGGTCGTACTTACGCTGTCTGACTCATCTGGATATATCTATGATGAAGAGGGCATTGATGCGGAAAAACTCCGACATATTATGCAGCTAAAAAATGTTCGGCGGGCACGTATCCGTGAATACTGTGAGAAATACCCTCATACGGTCTACACCGAGGTCAATCCTGAGCTTGATCATAATCCGCTCTGGAATCATAAAGCGGACTGCGCCATGCCTTGCGCGACCCAGAATGAGATCAACAAGCAGGATGCACAGCATCTCCTGAACAACGGGGTCGGCCTTGTTTGTGAAGGGGCAAATATGCCGTCTACTCCTGAAGCTATTGATATTTTTATTGAAAACAATATCCTTTACGGGCCTGGAAAGGCGGCCAATGCTGGCGGTGTTGCGGTTTCCGGGTTGGAGATGTCGCAGAACTCCATGCGGCTTGCCTGGTCTGAAGATGAGGTGGATAAACATCTGCGCAGGATCATGAAATCTATCCACACAACCTGCATAGATGCTGCTGAAGAGTACGGGCTCCCTAGGAATTATTTGGCTGGAGCCAATATTGCCGGGTTTGTCAAGGTAGTGAATGCTATGCTTGATCAAGGGTTGGTCTGAAATTTAAAAAATACAAAATATGCCATTAATAAGATAGGGCTCATGAAGTAATATGACTGTAAATGAGTTAAATAAACAGAAGGAAGATGGGATCAAGAATTCGTTAGAACAGTATTTTGTTGATATAACATCTGAATGTCCCTATGGGATGCCTCAGCACGCTGTCTATCATCAAGCGTTTTTCGGCTCACTACCAGATGCTACTATGGATTTTTTCTTTCGTAACGGGTACCGAAGGAACGGAAATTGCTTGTATTCCATGCGTTGTCCGGGCTGTCAGGAATGTATACCCATTCGCTTGAATCTGGAGAAATTTGCCCCAAATCGAAACCAGAGGCGGGTATGGGCAAAAAACCGAGATATCAGCGTAGGCTTGGCACCATTGACAACGTCTGCTGAAAATCTTACTTTGCTTGATCGTTTTCTCCAAAAGCGTTTTCCTGACGGTCGAGCCAATGCAGAAAGCTACTACAGCGGTTTTTTTATTACCTCGATGACAAAATGTTTCGAAATTCGTTATCGAGTGGCTGATAAATTATTAGGTGTGGCAATTGTTGACTGTTCCGATGACTGGCTTAATGCCGTTTATTTTTATTTTGATCCGGACCAGGGCGATCGGAGTCCGGGTACGCTCAATATTCTTTATCTGATAGAATTCTGCCAGCGTCACGGGATCAGTTATCTTTATCTTGGATATTGGATTAATAAGGTCAAAGGGATGCAGTACAAGACAGGGTTTAAGCCTCATGAATTGCTTATTGATGACGAGTGGAAAAGCGTGTCAAAATAGGAAAAAACCAGGTGTTTTATATGAATTTGAATGATAACAGATTGTTATGCGATTTTATAGTGTAGAAATTTAACATAATATATATTATGCGACATTGTATATGTTTTATTAAATTTCACTAAAAAATTTACTGCATTCGATTTACCCCTGATATCCTATGCCCTCCTGCATTTTAACCTGTTATTATCGACCCAAACCTGGCGGTTTTTGTAAACGGCTCTTTCGTGGGATCAACGCGCTGCTTGATCGCGGGCATACAGTTCATTATCTTGCAGTTGTTTCTTTTCCTATCGAACATCCAAATTGCCATTTCCATCGCTTCCCCTGGCCTGAGACAAAAACTTCAGGATATGTCTTCTGGGCTGTCTTTCATCTGATCGCACCCCTCTTTCTTATCTTTATTGGGGTCAAGTATCGAGTGAAGCATTTATTCGCTTTCGGATACACATATTCCTTGTTATTGCAGCCAGTTAGATTGATAAAAGATCTCCCCTTAACTCTTTTCTTACGAGGAGATACACTTAAAAAATATCAAACAACAGGAAAATCAAGGTCTCTTATCAGGCTTGAACTGTTTTTTGAAGGAGTAGGAATTGCTGGAACTGTAATGTATGGTGTCTCGAAATCTTTAATAAACAGGATTAATGATCGACATCTATTTTTTCGAGCGACAAAATGTGGAATTCTTCGTAATGATATCCCTTCGTGTTATACGGTGGTCTACAGAAATGCCTCTTTTCATTTTCCCCTCCGAACAGCTTGCGTCGGCATGATCGATCCTGGAAAAAATCAGTGTTTCCTCCTTAATGTATTCAAAAAAATGAGAGCTGGGCAAATTCTGCTTTATCTTTACGGCACTGGTCCAGACGAGAAGATTCTGAGAGATTTGGTGGAACAAGAAAATATTTCGAATCGAGTTCTGTTCAAAGGCTGGGTGCAGTCGGAACAAATTTGGCCCGAAATTGACCTTCTGCTCATGCCTTCCCTGCATGAAGGGGCTCCCAATGCGGTCTTGGAGGCTCTGGCAACAGAAACTCCGGTTATTGCCAGTGATATTCCTGAGCATAGGGAAATATTACCGCAAGCCTCTTTGCTTCCTCTTTCTGATGAGAAGGCATGGAAAGAAAAATTAGAGGCAATCGTTGATAATCCCGAAAGTCAGCTGCACCAAATTGCCGAAGAGCAAAAATTCGCAGGTAAGCATTTACGATTTGATTGGGACAATACAATTGTGCGTTGTATTGTAGATGCTTCTCCAGCTGATCCTGCCTAATATGCCCCTTTACCCGTGAACATACAGCGCACCGTCTTGGCAATGATTTTTAGATCGCATACAAGTGAATAATTGAGCACATACCAATCATCAAGCTCCACCCTTTCTTTGTAATTCCCTACATCACTTCGATCTGTCACCTGCCAAGGTCCAGTAATCCCCGGTTTCATTGAAACATAACGGCCAGCACTCTGTTCGCCGTTCCCTTTATAGTATTCCTTTAATTCTCGACCTACAATAGGGCGTGCCCCCACCACGCTCATTTCTCCTTTCAGGACATTAAAAAACTGAGGAAATTCATCCAGCTGGTTTTTCGGAGAAAACGCCCTACCCTGGTGATCCTTGGATCACGCTTCAGCTTAAAACTTCTGTTCCACTCTTCAGCAAGGGCCGAATCCTTTTCTAAAAGCTCATGTAACTTTTTATCTGCATCAATAATCATGGTTCTAAATTTGAGACATCCAAATTCTCTCCCCGTGGCCGTGATGCGCCGATGTCGATAAAAAACTGGCCCCTTGCTGTCGATTTTAATAAATAACATGACTATGAGCATAAGAGGACTGCTCAACAAAAGAATGCACAATGAAAAGATGATATCAAAGGTTCTTTTCCAGCCTGAAGTGGGATTAAAATTCAGGACAAGCATATCTCCGACTGACTGAATTTCTGCGTGATGCAAACCGAAAATATACAGATCTGGCACGAGAAAAATTTGGGCGCCAAGGTCCCGGCATTCCCGGAGAAGCCAGAAGATCTTCAGTTCAGCCGCATGGGTAGGGCAATGTAAACATAGTCAATATCATTATGAATGAGATATTCCTGGATATCATTAATTCGTCCCAGCAGAGGTTTGCCGGTAATCTTCAAAGCATCAATATGGATTTTATCATCAAAAAAACCAGTAATTTCAATACCAGCCCAAGGGATTGTTTCCAGTTGCAGGGCCATTTTTAATCCGAGATCACCGGCACCAACAATGACGGCATGACGAATATTTTTTCCCTGCGTTCGATAAGAGCGCAAGAGCTGACGAACAAGAAGGTGAGAGGAAAAAATCAAAAAAGGAGTTGTTAATGACCATAGCATAAAAACTGCTCTGGAATATCCCTCAGACACTTTGAAAATAAAGAAATAAAAAAGCAAGAAACCGATAACAGATGCCCAAGCTTTGAGGATAACAAAAAATTCAAGATAGAGCTTCCAGCCGCGCCAAGAGCGGTACAGCTGAAGATATTGAAAAGAGATAAAGGAGATGACAAAGACAACAAGTTCCAGCCATGTATAATAGCGACTCCAAGGAACCTTGTATAAGAAAACGAGCAACCACAGATAACCGCAAACCAAGGAGCAGTCAAAGATGTGGAGCAGTTTGTAAATAACCGAGCTGCGTTGGCGCAGATTCCAAGATAAAGCAGGGGCCATAATCAATAGGGTCAGTGCCACCAGCCTGGATTCATGCTTAAACGAGCCGGAAAATCACCGGGAAGCATATTGAACCTTCTGCCTGCTTTATAGGCGATAAACTTACAAAGGTTACGAAGAAAAGATTCTGGCAGCAAATAATATTTTCTTTTTTTGGCTATTAAAGCCCATTCCGACAGGACATACTTTTTGCCAGCTCCGGCAGGTCCACCATGCTGCAAAAGATACTTGGTCTGTGTTTCATGCAACACCCCAATATCAAAATATCTTTTGAAATCCTGAAGGATTGAATAATTATGAGAATGACGCACTGTTGCCTCACTCACATAGGCTACATAATATCCTTTTTCGAGCATTTTAGCCAGTGCTACAGTATCTTCGCCAAAGAGGAGCTGCTCAGGGAAATAATCTTGTTCCGCCAACACGTCACGTCGCCAAGCTGCAAAAGAATTGGAAATAAAAACCGTCTTAAAACCGTAGAAATCCCAATCCTGCTGGCATCGTAATTGTGACTTTTCTGGATAATTAAAAAGGCGCAGGTGTTCACCGAACAATGTTACATCTTCTCCGGGAAGCTGCCTTCCGTAGGCGGCGGCAATTTTTTCATTGCTCTCGAATGAACGAACCAGCAGCTCTACGGCCTTGTTATCCGCCGGGACAGCGTCTTGAGTCATGAACAGTAAAACATCACCGGTTGTCTGGCGAGCCGCCATTGTGCGGGTTCCACCATGATCAAAGTCTTCTTGCTTAATTTCATGAAGGCGAACAAAGGAGTGCTTGCTCATATGCCGTTTTGCGATGGCAAGAGTAGCATCGGTCGAACCTGAATCGACGAGAAGGATTTCGTCAGGCACAAGAGTCTGCTGTTCCAAGGCGGAGAGCAAGTCATCAAGCCAGCGCTCACCGTTCAAGGTGGGTATGATTAATGAAACGGTTTGAGTTTTGTTCATCGATTTTGAGCAGCTATATTTTTAACCAGCGTACCAGCAGATACTTAAACAAGGCCCAGGCTATATACAATGAGGGATGTTTTTTGTACAGCAACAGTTCACTTTTTACCGCTGTCAAACGCTGTTGGTAGGGAATTTGCTGTCGCTCTCTCTGCCAGCCTCTGCAATGGTAAACCTTTATTCCGGGATGGTAAACAATCCTCCAGCCCACCTTTCTGATCCGGAGGCAGAGTTCAATATCTTCCTTGTATAAAAAAAAATCTGGGTCAAATATTGCATGCCCTTGGCCTAATGCAAGCTGATTCAGCATAAACTGACGACAAAAAAGGAATGCCCCGCAAAGGGCCGGGACATCTTCTTGGACAGAATATTGCCCTTTATCTTTTTCTCCCTGGCTTCGATCGTACCAGCAGCCGTACCATTTTCTGAATACCCCGGTGGAATCGAGAAAACTAGTGGGAAGCCCACTGTTTTTGTCACAACCCAGCAGTCGAGCGCCCACGCACCCTATTTTTTCATTTTCTTGAAGAAAAGAGAGAGACTTTTCAAGGGTGTTTTCTGTGAGAAATGCGTCCGGGTTGAGGAAAAGGATAAATTGTGCCGTTTGAGATACAACCTGATAGCCTATATTATTCGCTCGGCTAAAGCTATATTTTCTTCAAGAATAACCCTGATGCCGGATCTTTTTCTGTAGATATCCAGATATGAAACATCCTTGGACCCTGAATCTACCAAGACGATATCAGTCTGGATCGTTTGCCGGCTGAGGGCATCCAAACAACGAGGCAGAACATATTGAGAGTTGTGGGTGACAATAATGACAGCAATTTCAACCATAGGAGTGGTCGTCCCAACTTAATTCCTGCAAAAGAAAGCGAGGTAGAGTTTCAACAGCCAATTATTCTTCCCTTCCGCCCTGCGTCTCCGCATAATGGACGCTAAGACTGTCTTTTCCGCTGTAGATAGGCAAGCAGCAAATTCCTCATTATTCAGAACATCATATGTACTGACTTGCTTGCGTTTTTTTCGCATTTTTGCCATACCAGCCACAGTTTGCCTCATCCCTTGCAAATAGGCCGGAACCTGCCCCTTCTTCATAACAAAAAGCAGCCAGAAAAACTGGTAAATCAAAATAACTGGCAAAAGGCGTAAAAAAAGGCGCGTCGGATAATTTTTCAGCAGTACATAGAAAGAATTACGGGTAGAGAGGCGAATCGTAAAGGGGTTGATCTTGGAACCGCTGGATGCACTGCCAATATGATAAACCTTGGCCGTTGGTACGTAATACCCTTTTCTACCTGAATGATTGATACGCAGATTCAGGTCAACATCTTCAAGGTAGGCAAAAAAGTCTTCGTCAAACAGGCCTATGTGAGCAAACAGCGAGCGTCGATACAAAACAGCACCAGCACAGGCACCAAAAATGGGGCCTGCTTGGTTATACGCCGGATCATCCAGTTCCATTGTCCCTAAACGATACCCTGCCCCACCGCGTAGATAGCTGTCCCCTGCCCCGTCCAGTATTGTGCGCTCATGGAAACTGAGCATTTTGGGTGAAAAAAAAGCAAATTCTTCTTGTTCTTCCGCAGTATTCATAAGATGGCGCAGGCAGTCAGGCTCCAGCTCAGTATCATTATTAAGCAAAAAAACAAAAGGAGCCGTGCTGCTCAGGATACCCTGATTCACTGCCGCACTAAAGCCCCTGTTTTCCGGCAGTGCTATGACTCGCACCTGCGGATAATTCTTGCATAAATACTCCTGGGAACCATCGCTGGACCCATTATCAACAACAGTAATTTGCAGAAAAGGAAAGCTCTGTTGTTTAATCGACGCTAAACAGGCGGGAAGAAAGCGCAGACCATTCCAGTTTGGAATAACAATATTGACCGCTGGGGCCTGATCATTACTCATCAACCGGCTTTCTCTTCCTGCTCTTGTTGGCCAAGTACTCTACGTACTACATAAATCGGTTTTTTTTGCGATTCATGATAGGTTCTGACCTGAAGCTCTCCAAGTAACCCCATGTAAATAAACTGCATTCCCATGAGGATAAGCAGGATCGCCAGAAGGAGGAGAGGTCTATTGGCCATGGGAATATCAAAAAACATCCGCTGAACCGTCATGATGAAGGCGATAAAAAATCCAGAACCGCCGCTGACAAGGCCGAGCGTACCAAAAACGTGAATAGGCCGGGTTGCATAACTGAGCAGAAATTTGACGGTCATCAGATCCAGCACAACACGGAGGGTTCTGGAAATACCATACTTTGAGGTACCGAAACGCCGAGGACGATGATTTGCCTTAACTTCGGTGATTTTACCGCCCACGCCGCTGGCAATTGCCGGAATAAAACGGTGCATTTCTCCGTAGAGCCGGATTCCCTGAGTAATTTCTTTTCTAAAGGTTTTCAGGGTGCATCCGTAGTCGTGCAGATGAACGCCTGTCACTACCGAGATGACCTTATTCGCGATCATCGACGGCAAACGGCGATTAAGAAAAGGGTCCTGGCGGTCATGGCGCCAGCCGCTGACCAGCTCATAGCCCTCTTCCATCTTTTTCAGAAACATGGGGATGTCGTGGGGATCGTTCTGCATATCTCCGTCCATAGTGACGATGACATCTCCGGTGGCGTAATCAAAACCCGCAGACATGGCAGCGGTCTGACCAAAGTTACGGCGGAAGGAAACTACAATGACGTTTTTGTCCTGCTGTTGTATTTTTTCTAGCAGGGACAAACTTGCGTCACTTGAACCGTCATCGACAAAGAGGATCTCGTGCTCATGCTCTATGGTTTTGAGAACACCTTTTAACTCGTCGTAGAGGAGGTTGATATTTTCTTCTTCGTTATAAACGGGTATAACAACAGATAATTTCACGTTTTGTTTCCTTAGCTCAAGGATGGTTATAATGAATACAGGTAAATATCCGGCCAATTATCATTACCGGTATGAAAACTCAGGCGGGCTATATTGCCCATAGGCGAACCAATGGGCCAGAGAAAAATTTCATAATCTGCTCTATCATGCTCATGACCTCCTGTGCTTGCACCGAAGACCAGCATGTCGCCTGTATTTGAAATCTTCGGAAAATATTCATGACTGAATGCACCAGGAGCATCGAACCAAAGTTTTTTCTCCAAGGTTTCAGGATTAACCCTGAAAAAGGCATTACCGCCCGCCTTTTGATGATCAACCAGATAGAGAAACGAGGAGTCAGGGGACCAATTTAATTGACATCCCCTGCCGACCTGTTGGAGCGATTTATCTTTATTGATAATAAAGGTTCCCCTTGCTCCACCCCGGAGCGTCACAGCCAAGGCTTGCTTGGTATCACTCCTGGCAGGCGTCTCAAGTTGAATCGAAGCATTCAGTGAATGCTTCTCCCCTGTTTCAAATACCACAATTTCTTTTTGATTGGCAAGGGTATATTCCACAAACTGGTTTGCTTGGCGGACAAAATATATCTTTTCTCCATCAGGAGACCATGTGGGCGTATTTGCATTTTCAGCTAATAACCGGGTCGTTCCGGTTTTCAGATCCAGAAGCCAAGTGTCCCAGGCAAATTTGTTTCTCTGAGAGACCCAAGGCTCCTGAGAGCGACAAAAAAGTACCTTGCCGCCATTCGGTGAAATTCGTGGAAAATACTCGGTGTGCGGGTCTGTTGTCAAGCGGGTCAATTCTAATTCTGGCAGGGTTAACATGACCAGATCATGATTGCCAAACCTGTTACTGCTCCAAATGACAAAACCGTGCAGGTTGTCAAAAACAGGATTTGTTGTTCGCTCAATTGTACTCGGTATTGATATAGCCTTGCCTGGGCTTGGTGGATGAACCCAGCCCGTCTTATGCATTTTCCAAAGCTGAACCCCCAAAAAAAAGCCGCCAGCAAAGAGGATGAACAGCGCACTGAAAAGCATCTTCCAATGTCTTATGCTATCTTTTTTTGCTTTGTTAAAGATATGTTCTTGATTAATGACTGACAGGGTGAAAAGAATTGTGGCTCCAATACCAAAGGCATAGTCAATACATTGGCTCCAGATATGTACAGCAAGCATTACCACAATAGAACTCGCCTTACTGGCTCCCAGGGCAACGAGGGCTAAGGTGCCGCCTGCCTCATAGGTACCGAAACTCATAAAGGTTGGCAGAGGTAACCCTGCCCCGGCTTCAGCACTGATCAGGGCAATAACGACATCAACAATGTCTTTGGTTATATCTGAAAAAGAACCCGAAACCACCCCGCAGAACAGGAGGTACAGGCCTGCATATTTGGCAATGCGTACCCCCAACGAAAGAACTAGCACCCGGCCTATAATGCCTCGTCGGGCTGCATGTTGTAACGAAAGAGAGGTGTCACGGAGAAGTTTAACAAGCCTCTCTATTTTTCCATTTTCTTTGCCGTTACCGGAGAAAATTTCAGACAGACGTTCGCTTACCCGCTGAAGGTTGGAAAGAGGAAAAGCAAAAGAAGGCCACAAAGAGCCGAGAGAATAATGACAGTTGCGACAAGCCATAATTCAACGCCAAAAAGGATCAACTGATAACCGATCATACCCAGGAGCAGGAGGACCAAGGCGATCAAGTCGAACACAAAGGAGAGTGCAAGCGAGCTCAGGCAAGCGTCCGCCCTGACCTTAAATCCCAAGTTGAGCATGGCAATATAACTCAGTTCGCCCAAGCGGGCCGGAAGCATGTCCGTAAACATATTCCTGCTCATCGTGACCATGAAGAGGCGTAACAAACCGGGTAGCTCTTCATCATTTTTGACAGAGCTTTTCAAGAGAACCTTGTAACGTACTGTTCTAAGAAAGGCTTGCAGGATAGTTGCCAGCATATAGAGAAAGAGCGCATTTCTTGAAGTCCGTGAGAGTACGGAGAAAAGTTTTGCTCTGATTGCAAGCTCTGCTGAACCATCAATACCGTTGATTAATAAGGCGATGAGAAGCAAAGAAATCCCCAAGGACAACAAGGCCTTTAGGAAGAAACGATTATTCACCATAGGCTATTTGGTAAAGCAAAAAGAAATTCAAACCATGATGTTATCAAGGTTCTGGAGAGTTTACAGATTTGTTCGGTTCAGAACTCAAAAGACGCATCAGGTACACAATACCTCCTATCAAGGAATACCCAACTGACATTCCCAAAAAAAGCAGGGCAAGAGACCTCGTCTGCACATCGGTCATACCGACCCATCCAAAAAAAAACACATAGCCCATATCCCGTAACCCCAAGCCGAACACGGAAATAGGCAGGGCTTCCATCAGCGTAATAAGCGGCACAAAGGCACTGAAATAAAAAAAAGAAACAGAGGCATGGAGAGAAAGAGCCAGTAGCTGCACGATCATAATAACCGATAATTGAAAAACAAAGGAAATCAGCATAACCTGGCTCAGTAATTTGCGGTTAGCCCCGTAACATTGGAAGGAAAGAAAAAATTTTTCCGTAAGACCGACTAAAAAGGAGAAACGATTTAAGCGGGTCAGACTAAGCAGGGTCCGTACAGGCTTTTCCTTGACTAAAGCTATCAACACGGCAAGCATAACCAGGAAAATCAGCAAAGGCGCGAGGAAAAAGAACAGATTATGAAATTCGCGGGCCACGAGGATCGAAGAAACCAAGCTGAGTGAAACAAGAGCGAGAAAACCGGAAAAACGATCGGCAAACACGGACGCAGCTGACCGTACGCTGTCTCTGCTTTTTTGCGCGATATCATAGATTCGGTACGAATCTCCACCTATATTTGAGGGAAGAAAGAGATTGTAAAAACTGCCGATCAGATAGGTCATGGTCAGCGTCGACAGAGGGATGTCAACCCCGTCGGCTGACAGAAAGAGGCGCCATTTCAAAGCACTCAGAACTGTGTTCACAAAGAGCAGCAGGCAAATCGGCAGGAAATAAAAATAGTTGAGTGATGCCATTACCTCCTTGAGCTCTTCTAACGGAATGCTGCGGTACAGCAAAAACATCACTGTGGAACTGAAGACTATTTTAACGGCAAGAACAAGCTGCCGTTTTCTTTTCCCGGTCATTTTTCCGGTCATACCTCACCCATAGTTGTACACGGTGTACGCTTCTTGACCACCTGGGCAGGTACGCCCAGAGAAATTGTGTAAGCAGCAACAGAACGAGTCAGGAGCGCACCGGCTCCGGCCACACTGCCCTTGCCCATAGTCACCCCGCCAAGCACAGTGACGTTCCCTCCGAGCCAAACATCCTCTTCAAGATGCACACCGCCGTCGGCCTGTATCCCCTGCTCTCGAATCGGGATATCCAAACGATCAATATGATAACTTCCTCCCCCGACAAGAAAACAGTGCTGGCCGATAATACAGTCCGGCCCGATAACCACCGGGCATTTATTGGTGGATTGAATAATAGTACGAGCATTTATTCCGCAATCGTTACCAATACTGACGGTACCGTTTTTACATGAAATCATAACATCATTGGAGAGAATAACATTATTACCGAGACGGATGGAGATAGGCTCGGTTCCGTGGCGACCATCAAGAATGCAGCCCTCGCTAAGGACCACGTCCTCACCAAGATCGATTTTACTGGGCTGCCGAAGGGTGATACCGGATGCAAACATGCATCCCCTACCGCAGCTGGCGAACATCGCAGGCCAGAAAAGCTTACGCAGGGCAAGGCCCAATGCACCTGGGACAGGGCCTAATAACTGGCACCATTCGTAATACAGAAACGCCGCAAATGAGCGGCTGCCCACCATGATATCCTGGTACTTGGACAAGGGTGAGCCTTTTCCTGTTATTGCATTATGTGTTTTCTTCATCATTCAGGAAGGTTGAGACAATCATTGCAAGCGAGTTGACACGAATGAAAACGATAACATCTTTTTCCCGAGCTGACAACGATGCCAGCGAGACTTATGAAGCTCAGCGCAAATCCATGCACTCTTTTCATAAAAAATCTTTTTATTTTGAAGAGAACCATGATTTCGTTTATTATAGATAAAGTTCAGGTTCGTGGTTTTCGACCTATCTTGAAGTGCTTTTGCGAGCCGCACTTCTCCTGCACTTACCCTTTCTATTTTTTTCGCTCTCAGTGCCGGTATGCTGATGGCAGCTTACCGGTTTTTTATTAATAAACATTCACGATAGGAGAAAGGAGCATGAAGAAAATTCTGTTCTTAGTCACATTGTTTCTCGTTACCGGTTCTTTTGCGGCTGTTGCCGCCGAAGTTCCGCGTATGAGCCAAGAAGAACTTCAGGCGCAGCTGAGTTCCGGTGAGATAGTTGTTTTGGACGCGCGATCTGGAAAAGATTGGAAGTCCAGCCAATTTAAGATTAAAGGGGCTCTACGCACCCCTACAAAAACTGTTGATGAGTGGGTGAACAGCATTCCAACGGATAAAAAGCTAGTTATTTACTGCGCTTGAAATAATGAAGGCAGCAGTGCCAGGTTGGCACGCACGTTGATTGAAGAGAAGGGGTTCAAGGAAGCATACGCCCTCAAAGGTGGCTGGAAAGAATGGTTCAGTCAGGAAGATAAGGCGGCGTATCCGGTAGAAGAAAAATAAAGTTATTCCATCAGGCTTCCAAGAGTTCAAGAGTTGTCTTGGGAGCCAATTTTTTTGAGGTAATTCATGAGCAGCCTGCTGGCTAAAATATGGCAAAATCTTCATGGAACCGTACAGTGGTATATTCTGTGGTTCTTGCACTGCAAGATGAATGTCTGTGTCTCTGGAGTGGTGTTTAATAATCAGGGCAAGGTTCTACTTTTACGGCATCGATATTGGAAAGAAGGGTCATGGGGGCTTCCCAGCGGTTTTGCAGTCAGCCGGGAAGAGCTCAGTGATACGTTGGTACGAGAGGTAAAGGAAGAAACCAATTTTGATATCGAAGTGACCCGCTTTCTTCGTTTCGACAGCGGCTATAAAATGCGGGTCGAGGTCAGTATGGTGGCAACATTACGAGGTGGTGAGCTTCAGCTAGACCCTCATGAAATCCTGGAAGCAAAATTTTTCCCAACAGATTCTCTTCCTGATGGCCTCATAGATAAACATCGTGATATAATCGAGATAACGCTAACAACACAGGGCTGCGCCCAGCTTGATCATCTTACACGGGGCAGAAGCAAGCATTGCAACCCAGCCTGTCGCCGGTCTGCATAAAAAAGCTCCTGCCCATCATGTGTCACAACAACCGGGCTACATCTTCTCCGGCGCAGCAACTCCAACCAGATCCAGCCCATTAGCCAGCACAGCTTTGACACCCTGACAAAGACAGAGGCGGGCAACAGTGAGCTGCTGATCTTCAGTTACTACCTTATGCTTATTATAGAACGAGTGAAAATTTCCGGATAACTCCATCAGAAAGAAGATAATCCGGTGCGGAGCCAAATCAGTGGCCGCATCAGCCACCAAGGCTGGGTAGGAGGCCAAGGTCTTGAGCAGCTGATATTCTTCCTCCTCCTGTAAGGGGGAGAGATCGGTTTCAGCTAACACCGGCAGAGCGACACCTTTTTCTATTGCCATCCGTTCAATGGAACAAAGTCGAGCGTGGGCGTACTGGACATAGTAGACCGGGTTTTCCTGACTCTGGGCTGTGGCCAGTTCCAGATCAAACTCCAGCTGGGAATCCGGTTTGCGCATCAAGAAAAAGAAGCGGAGCGCATCAACGCCCACCTCATCCACCAGCTCATCCACTGTGACAAAGGTGGCCTTACGAGTGGACATCTTGACCTGCTTGCCGTCCCGCAACAGGGTAACAAACTGATACAGCACTACGTGTACCTTGGACTTGTCAAGGCCCAGGGCCTCAATACCGGCCAGCACATCAGGCACCGTGGCAATATGATCCGCCCCGAACACGTTGATCATCCAGTCAAAGCCCCGCCGGAATTTTTCCCGATGATAGGCGATGTCCGGTAAACGATAGGTGGGCTCACCGGTATTTTTGATAATCACCCGGTCCTGTTCCATGCCGAATTCGCTGGTCTTGAACCAGGTTGCCTCGTCCTGCTCGTACACCAGGTCTTTTTTCCTGAGTTCTGCAACCACATCCTCAATCATGCCCTCTTCATACAGGGTATGCTCGTTGTAGTAGGAGTCAAAGGCAATACCGATGCGCTTGAGGGTGGTATCAATATCGGCAAAGATAGCATCTTGTGCCCGCTTACGAAAAAGGGTCTGGTCCTCCACATCTTTAAAACTGTCCCCGGCTTCGTTAATCATCCCTTGGGCGATTTCATTAATATACCCGCCTTGGTAGCCGTCTTCCGGGAATTCATTTTCCAGGCCCAATTTTTCCAGATAACGCGCCTTGAGGGAATCGGCCAAAACTCGCATCTGGCGGCCTGCATCATTGAAATAATATTCACGGGTGACATCATGACCGGTGGCCTTGAGTAGCCGGGCAATGGTATCACCGAGGATGGCATTGCGACCGTGGCCTACACTGAGGGGGCCGGTAGGGTTGGCGCTGACAAACTCCACCATCACCTTTTTCCCCTTACCGACATCGGACAGGCCAAACGCCCTGCCCTGTTCGCTGATGGGCGCAAGCACGGTGCTCCAGACCGAAGGCTTGAGAAAGAGATTCACAAAGCCTGGTCCGGCGATTTCCACCTTGTCAAGCAAGTCCTCATCCTGATTGAGTAGATCCACCAGCTGTCCAGCAATCTCGCGGGGGTTGCGCTTTTCCTTCCCAGCCAGCACCATAGCGAAGTTGGTGGAAAAATCACCTTGGCCCCCATGGCGGGGCACTTCCACATTATACAGATTTGCAGCGGCATCGGACCAGAGGCCCTGTTCCACGCCCTGCTGAAAACATTGGTCAACCAGTGTCTTTACTTGGGATCGTATCATTATATTCGTTTATGACTAAATTCTCTGTTTAATCTGTTCGTTGAGCTGTCAGCTCTTCAGATGCCATACCCCGAAGGGGTTATACAATTTCAGCTCGGGGTAACACCCCGAGTTATTGGTTTGGTGTGCCCAGGGTGTTACCCTGGGCTAGCTAAATACAGCCCCTTTGGGACACAAAAACTCGTTTTTCTTTCCTCACGGGAAGCTCAGCTTCCATCTGCCTGGAAAGGTAGAACAAGGCGGAAGCGACAGTGACGTGGCGATCCTCTGGATCATTGTGATTTCGAAGGACAGAACGGCAGCCCACCGGATGGCCGATCCAGCTGCCGCCACGGAGAACCCGGAACATACCGGATGCAGGCCCAGTTGGATTTTCCTTGGGGCTAGCGGTGTAATACTTATCCCCATACCAATCGTTGCACCATTCCCAAACATTGCCGCTCATGTCATACAAGCCGAAGGCGTTAGCCCGCTTTTTCCCCACCGGATGGGTAGTGCCGCCACTGTTGCCGTCATACCAAGCCACAGCATCCAAATCATCCCCGCCACTGTATTGGTACCAATCATTGCCTCGACAGGCGTATTCCCATTCCGCCTCAGTGGGCAAACGATAGTTTGCTCTCGATTCTTTGTTCAGTTGGGCAATAAAGCGTTGCACATCATGCCAGGATACCTGTTCCACAGGAAAGTTATCTCCCTTCTTGACTTTTGTCGAATTATTAACCATAAGTTTCTTCCATTGCTCTTGGGTGACGGGATATTTCCCCATCCAAAAAGCATCAAGACATACCTCGTGAATTGGTCCCTCATCCTTTTTTTCATCTGACCCCATCATGAAGCAGCCTTCAGGGATATAAACAAACTCCATGCCAGAGATTTCATCCGTCATAGTATCGCCTTGCTGCGGCATGGATGCAAGAGTAGGCTTAGAATTACGAGTCCCCCCCATAGCAATAGCATTTTTCTTTGATTTATTCGGGAAAAAAGTCTGTTTCTTCTCCAACTCAGTTGTACTGTCGCTATAAGTAAAACGTGTCTCCACCCATAGTTCAGTAAAGGTGGGAGGAATAATTTTCTTATGGAATAACTGTTCAATCAGCGGACAACGCGCTTGGTCCCTGTCGGTTCTCTTTTGTCCGGGCACATCCAAGAGCTGCACCGCCTCCCCGACAGTCTTGTCAGTCAACAACCCCTGAGCAGCAAGTTCGTATAGCTTGGTTTTCCTTTTCCGAATTCGTTTATCCTGCGACTCCCTCCCACTCCGAGAAACAACCATCCTCCCTTTGACATGAAGATCCCATTTCATGGGTTCCTGCGCACCTTCCTCCCGCACCTTTTCATGGACATACTCATACAGCTCCTGCATATCCACCTGTCCGTCCTCGTTCTTATCCGCCTCACCGGAACGAATACCCTGAACAAGATGCTTGGTGAATAGCCCGTACTGATCACCCTCCTTTTCCACCGACGTCTGAAGACCGGAAGAGGCAGTCATGATAAAGGTACCCTGCCCTCCAGACATGAGCTGCAATTCCTCATCCACCCCGCCCTTAGTTCGAGCAAACTCCTCACCTGCCGCGCCGCTGTAGCAGCAATCAAGGAGAAGGATCTTCTTTCGGGAATAGGAAAGATCAAAATACGACTTGATGGTTGAAGCCAGAATGGTAGTGGCTTCAAGGGCCTTGCTGTCGGTATTGGCGGTTGCAAGGCAGAGGTGCCCCAAGCGATTCAGCTTACCGTGCCCTGAAAAATAGATGAGGATCAAATCATCCTTACCCGCTTCTGTCAAAACGCTGTTTAACCGAGGCAGGATCTCGTAACTGGGCGCATTCCTTAACACAAAGGTCTCGGTAAATTGCCCGAAGTCCGGGGAGCATAATATCTCGTCAACAGCCCTGACATCATTTTCCGGGCAACGCAGCCGACGTAACCCGGATTCCTCCGAATATTCGCTGCTGGCAATGAGGATTGCGTAACGCTTTTCAGCCATTGACCCTGTCGCTGGTTTGTTCGCAGAGCTGCTTCATTGCCTCTGTGGTTTGCTCCAGCTGCCCGGCTTTCAGGTCTTCTCCCTCAATGCTCATTTTTCGACCATCAGGATACTCGATTGTAATCTTTATCTTCGGTGTCCATTCAATATAGGATTTCAGTAGCTGCAACAAGGCAACAACCGTACCGGAACTCAGGGCGGCAAGAAACATCTGACCGAACCGGCGGTCGCCCATATATATCGGGCGTTGTAGGGGTAGACCGATGTGTCTGCCCTTTATTTCCCATGTGGCGAAAACGACAAACACACAGATTTACCCCTACGGATAGACATAATGTCCTGTAATCCTATAACGAAACAACATATCCTCAAGCTTTGGCCCTCGCCCGATATTATGGACAATCAGAGGCCGTTGGCCATCAGCAGATGTTCTGTCTGTCACAATGCCGATATGAGGCAGATTGCCCGGTAACATCCAGGTTACCAGCTCGCCAGCCTTATACTCCTGCGCATTTTCTTGCGAGTCCTTAGTCACAGGCAATTCCGTGCCGTGACGGCGAAAAAAGGCTTGGAGATTAGAAACACGTCGGTGATCAATATTTGTATCCGGTCGCTTCAGCCCCCAGCTTTTCGGATAGGCTAAAAAATTCGCCCGCATATCCTCATGCACCTCTTTTTGCAGATCAATACCGATTTTTCGGTAGGAACGAATAACCACATCGGTACAGACACCTATATTATCCGGCACATCACCGCCTGGATAGGCAATTTTTCGGTAGCTGCCGTTATAGGTGACCTGATGAGCAGTGCGTTCAAGCGCTGCCTGGACAAGGCCTGTGCTGATATCTTCGGCTGCCTTTTTTGGCGTATTTTGCGCAATGACCGGAGAAAAGCAGATGAGAAGAAAAAGAGCAAGAGAAAATGAGGTGGTCTTCATTGGAAGATGATATCATGCTGTATGGTTGAGCGAAGAGCTTCAATGCTGGCCCCTCGCCTGTTCCATTGTTTTTCCAGAGAGAATAGAGTAAAAAATATCTATCCGTTTGTTTGAATGGCAATACTACCTTTCCCGCTCGGATTTGGCAACCGATCCGAGACAATCTGATAAAATCAACCCGGAGATTTTTTCATGGCATTACCGCAACAATCCCATGTCGAATACAGTTATGCTGATTATATTTCCTGGGATGATCAGGAGCGTTGGGAATTAATTAACGGCGAAGCCTGGGCCATGTCCCCTGCCCCTTCGCGTCTTCATCAGGCGGTGTCGGCCAGAATTTTCTACGCCTTGTTCGATCATTTCAAAGATAAGAACTGCGAGGTGTATGCAGCGCCCTTTGACGTCCGATTATCAGATTCGCCAGATACAAAAGAAGCCGATGATACAGAAATCACCACAATTGTTCAGCCGGATATATCGGTTATTTGCGACCGGAAAAAGCTAGATGATCGCGGATGTATCGGTGCGCCAGAGCTTGTCATTGAAATCCTCTCCCCATCGACAGCGGCCAAGGATCTGAAAGTTAAACGGGTATTGTATGAACAACATGGTGTAAAGGAATACTGGCTGCTGCATCCCACAGACAGAATCGCCATGCTCTACACGCTGAATCAAGGCGGCGAATATGGAAAAGCACAAATTTTAGACTGCAACGATGTTTTGACCTCGGAGCAGTTCGAACAGCTCAGGATAGAATTGACCTCTGTATTCATCGACGAATAACGAGAAACAAACACAATATTTTTATAAGGGGATTGAACTATAGAGCTTTTCCAGCACTATTGAGCAGTCGATCGTCTCGAAAAACAGGGAATCAGACGGTCGAGTCAAACGCTGATATTCCCATCTTCCGTCCTCACGTCGGCGATAAATTTCAACCTGCATGGCATCCTGACTGACCAGAATATATTCACGGAGCAGAGGGACACTCTGGTAGTGAAGAAACTTTTGGCCCCTGTCATAGGATTCCGTCCCCTTGGAAAGCACTTCAAGGACAATTTCAGCGTTGTTCGCCATGTCGTCGGCAACATAGGAGGATTCCTTGCAGACCACCATGATATCGGGGTAGACATAATGCTGATGCGCCTCAATGGACAGACGGAAATCCGCCATATACGGTGTGCAAGGCGTCCCGTCAAGATGCTCCACTAAGGCTGTGACAATTCGACTGGACAGAATATTATGCCAGCGGGTACCTCCTGCCATAGCAAAACATTCCCCCTTATACCATTCATGCTTCTCACTGCCTCCCCGTTCTGCTGCCAAATACTCATCTATATTAATAAACCGTTCCTTTTTAACAGCCTGCATCATCTTTTCCCTCCATAACAAAACAGATTCACACCCTTTCCATAGCCCTGCTCTTTCCACTTTTCAGCATACACCTGATTGACCGAATTGCCAAACATCGCGGAGCCAATCAACATCGTTGTGAGGTATTTCCAGCCTGCCTCCAGACGTATCACTTGAATTCTGGGTAATTGAGTTGTACTTGAATGCTGTTTCATGATAGAATCATTTGAAAATAACAATGTGTGCTGCTAAAAATTAAAGGATACCGACCATGAACCGCACCGACCCGGTAACAGATTTCTATCTGCGCCAGATCCCAGGGGCAAAACTGCACAATAATGTCCTGACCGCAGACTGCCCTTTCTGCTCCCGGAATAGCGGTCAGTCCGGCAAAAAACATCCAAAGGGAGAAAAGGCGCTTGTCGTCTTTCTTAACCCGGAGAGCTACTTTCACGGCTATTATCGTTGCCTCAATCGCTGTTCTCCGGGAGGATTCCCGCTTCATTTTGCCAGACAGTCCCATCTTGACCTCAGCCTAGCACCCGGTTTTGACCCAGATCGGGATTACGCGGCCAGTCAGGTCAATTACCCGGTTAAAAATATCAACCATGAAGTGCTCGACTTTATGGACAGGATGACCGATGACCTGCTTGACCGTTTTGCCCAATCCGGGATATCTCGGGCTGTTCTTCAGGAGATGAAAATCGGTTATAACGGACGTTATCTGGTCTATCCTTATGTTCAGGCAGACGGCAACTGCTATGCGGCCCGCTGTGTCCACCCGGATAAGCCTGAAGATAACTTTTGGTACGGTGATGAAGATTTTGCTCAGGCTGGATTGCGCGTTTTCAACCTGGAGGATATTCAGCGTTGTGAAAACGGCAGCTTGGTGATCATTGAGGGCGAGGATAATCTGCTTGCGATTCGGCAGTTGGGCCTGCCCGGTATTGCCTTGCCTGATATCAGTGAATTTGCGCACCTGGAAACAGAACGGCTGGCCTGGCTCAAGACCGTTTTTCTCTGCGTCAACCATACCCCGGAATCCATTGCCGCAGCCCGTGAACTTGCCACGCGGATCGGTTTCAAGATCAGGATGATCCGCTGGCCCGAGACTGCGTCGAGACAGTTTAATCTGGTTCAACTAGCCAAAGAACAGGGCAAAGGATTTCACCAGGCATTTTTCAAACTGATCCTGGAGGCAAAATCTTTTTCCCCCTTTAGCTCGCCGGAACGAGAATTCCTTCATCTTGAGGAACAACTCGGTCTGCAAGGCGGGGAAAACTACCAAACCATGCTCTCTGGGCTCACAAAGATGGATAAAGCCCTGGGCGGTCTGCATGGAGTCAACATCATGGGCGGCCTGCCCAAGGCGGGTAAATCCTGTTTTTTTATCCAGGTTGCAACAGAGATGGCTCGGCGTAAGGTTCCGGTTATTTATTATGACTTTGAAAACGGTCGCCAAAAAATCTACCAGCGGACCCTGTGCCGTTTGAGCAGATTGAGTAGTGATCAGCTCCAAAGTAATACGCTCACCGAGCAGGAACAAAAACAGCTTACAGCCGCCAAAGCGGAGTTGCGAAAACTGCTGCCCTGGTTCCGGGTGGTCACAGATCGTAAGCTGAACCCGGAGCTGATGCGCAGTCATATTGATTTTCTCCGCCATGAAAGCAAATCCGAGTACACTATGGTGGTAATTGACAGCCTCCATAAACTGCCGTTTAAGGATTTTTCAGAACGACGGACCGGTATTGATGCCTGGCTCCGTCATCTTGAAGCCCTGCGTGATGAACTGAATGTCTCTTTCCTGGTGATTTCTGAGCTGACGCGAGGGGATGATGGGCAGTACGATAAACAGCCGCAGCTGGGGGCCTTTAAGGGATCTGGAGATATCGAGTACTCAGCAGACAACGCTATGGTTCTGCTGCCGCAATGGGATCCCTTTAGCAACGCCCCACCGGAGCAACGCGAAAATGCGCTCTGGTTGGTGGCCAGCCGGGAACACACACCGGGGCTGATCGGCTCGTATCAGCTTGATTACCCCTTTTGGGGGTTCAAGGAAAAATAATGGGCCAGTAAGATCGATTGACTTATCCGTTACCTTATATTATCCGGTATCAATATTCAAAACCGGACAATTTCTCAGTACATCCAACATATCTATATCATAAATTATTATGGCTAATCCTGAGCATACTCCAGAAATGAGTTCCTTGGACAACATGACTGTTGCCCTCTACCGAACCGGCCTGACCATTGCAGCGGTAACGGCCCTGATCTACAGCATTGAGCGAATCATCGGCGTGCAGATACTCGGTGTGTTTTACTTACCTGTCTTTGCTGCTGGTATTGCCCTAGCAAGCGCAGATGTACATCTTTACGACCCGAAATTCAGATGGTTTTTCCCCTTTGTCAGCTGGATCGGCTTTGTCATTCTGGCTTTTGCCTATACCCTGAAAGGAATGAGCCCTCTGGCAGAGACCTTGGCAAACCTCAGCTTGGGCTTTTTTTATGTCGGTGCGGGGATGTTTGCCCTGAAAGAGTCTTTCTGCTTTCGGATTATCGGACTGCCTTTAGTGCCTTTATTTCTCTGTGGTTCTGTCCTGAACCGCCTGCTCGGGTTTCCCTCTGCTGAGCCGTATTTCCTCCTCCCGGCAGCCTTGCTCCTTACTTGGCTGGTTATCGCCAAATGGCGCATGCCCCTTCATTTCGATATCGGCGACAAGAGCATGTACGGGTTTTAAAAAAACAACATAATGCGTTGGGAGCTGAATCATTTGAGTTCAGCTCCCCGCATTGTGTTTTCTTCTTTCCTTCTGTTTTCCTGATAACCAGTGAGCTTCTCTGCTTACAAAGCCCTCCTTGCCAATCCTCTTGCAAACCCTACTACACGTCAATCAAACTTTCTGAACGACAACATCAAAAAGAACAGGGTCACCAAGCAATACATCGCACACTACGTGGTAGTTTTTCTCCTTCTCGCAGAAGGAAAAATAACTCTCCCTACCTTCGTATCACTCTATTTTTAATAGTAAAAATATCAACAAACCACGTCTCGCCTCTTGCTTTTTCAACATAACTATTGTAGAGCTAAAAAGAGGGAGGTCAGGTTACGTTCTTTTATTCTTCCCGCCCGCGTTCGTGGTTTTGCCTTTTCCAGAGCTGTTTACAGAAAGAATTACCACCGTACATCGATAAAATCGAGTGAAAAATATCTCTTTCAAGGCAGAAGTTCTCATCATCCTCATAGCACCGTTTTTGATGCTATGCGGCACAATACTTCTTGATGCTGATTGTACCGCCGGAGCCGAGAGTAAAAATTTTTACTACTTCAATCCCGACTCTTCACAAAGCAACCTTGCTCGCCTGAAAAAGGAAATGGAACGCTTTCTGAACAAAAAGGATCTTGCTCTTAACTTTCAGCCCTTTGCAAAATACCATGATTTCCATCGTGAAATGAAGGCTGGACTTCCCGCATTTGTTTTTCTTCCTGATTGGTATTATCAACAAAACAAAAAGAATTCTAAGCTGAAGCCTCTTCTGCAACCCCTTCGCAAAGGCCTGTCGACATATCGTAAAATCCTGTTAATAAAACACAACTCAACGATTACTTTACAGGGGCTGAGTAACAAAATGCTTGCCATGACAACCATGGGTAACGAAGCTCCTGACTTGCTGAATCGTCTTATATTTAGTCGATTTAAAATCGAATCAAATTTATTAAATATTATTGCGACCCCAAAGGATTCAGATGCCCTGTTCGCGCTGGCTGTGCGACAAGTGGATGCGGCGTTGGTTTCTGAAAATAATTTGCAGAGAATCGGAGAAATTAACCCTCGTATTTTGCAGATTGTCCGCCAATTAGCTACGTCACAGCCTATTCCACTTCCTATACTTTGCTCAGGGAACGGCAAGGTCCCTGATGTAAAAGTTATGAAGCTGAAAAAAATGTTCTTGGAGGCTAATGGCTCCGATGATTCTGCTGATCTCATGGAGATGTTGCAATTTGATGCATGGGATAACTATGCGCTCTAAAATTTTTTTACTCCTCTTGGCAGTTTTATGCGAACAGTTGCCGGTATCACTGTACGCTGCCGACATTGATTATCCGATAGCTCTTTTGTTCTCCGATAACGAATCCGTTTATCAGGGGCCGATGAAGGCATTTCGTACTGAAATCGATCATCCTGTCCATGTCTTTAACCTGCAAGGTGATATCAAAAAAGATCCTACTTTGAAGCGTAGGATCTTCTCTACCAATCCTCGATTAATATTTGCCTTGGGTGCTAAAGCAGCCTTTACAGCTAAGCTCTGGACTCGGGAACACCAAGATATCCCAGTACTCTTTGCCCTGGTGTTGAACTGGCAGCGATACAAGCTCATGGATCAAAAAAATATGGCAGGCATTGCGGGTGAGATAGCCCCTGGGACAACATTTGCTAACATTACTGTTTTTTCTCCCGATATTAAACGAATAGGGGTGATATACAGCGCACATAGCGAAAAAGCGCTGCAACAGGCTAAAGAGGCAGCTGAAATTTTTAATATTGAATTGTACGGCAAGAAGATCAATCGCTCAAAAGACTTCAAAAGATCTTTTAAAAAACTTAGAGGACAAGTCGATGCCTTTCTCGTGCTGAATGATCCGGTGATTTATACGCTTGAAAATATGGATTGGCTCAAAATACGCTGTATCAAAGAAAAATTGCCCTGCATCGGTCAGTCAAAAAATATCGTTGAACACGGCCTTGTGCTTTCTATTAATCCTGATATAGCTGATATCGGCTCACAGGCTGCCTCTATAGCAAAGAATATTATCAACCGTCATCAACGTACCGATTATATAGGGGTGATGCCTCCTCTGGGAACTCAGATTATCATTAACCGGACTACCGCTAAGCGCATAGGATTGATCCTACACCAAGCTTCCCTTGACATGGCTACACAAGTAATTGATTAATCTGCATATTAAAAGAGGGATAAATATGTACAAAACCAATATCGCAGTCGCAGCTGCTCTTCTCCTCCTCTTAAATTGTACGCCTGGAAGAGCCGAATCAGAAAACAAGAATCTTACAACAAACGAAAAAGATATCCAGGCCTTTGAAGAGATGTTCGAGAAGGGACCGCAGGAAGAGGATGTCTACCGTACTGATCGTCTTTTGCTCACAGCAACCGGCAGCTTGAAACCCGTTCATCTGGCTCCTTCAGTGGCCTCGGTCATCACGGCAGAAGATATCGAAAAACTCGGTGCCACCACCCTTGATGAGGTGCTAGAAACCGTGCCCGGTCTTCATATTACACCCTCTTTCGCCCATCTTGACTCTATATATTCCATACGCGGCATCCATACTAGCCTGAATCCGCAAGTCTTGATGTTGGTGAACGGTATTCCTTTTACCAGACCGTATAATGGTACTCGCCCAGCAGGATTTCGTCTGCCCACCTCCATGATATCTCGTATTGAAGTGGTGCGAGGACCAGGTTCTGCCATCTACGGTGCAGACGCCTTTGCGGGTACTATCAACATTATTACCAAGGATCGTTTTGAAATTGAGGGGATACATACCGGTATGCGAATCTCTTCTTTTGACGGCCTGAATGTCTGGGGGCAACATGGAGGGCAGTACAGCGGCTGGGATGTTGGCATAGGGTTGGAATATTGGCGAGGCGGTAGTGACGATAAACGCATTATTGACGCTGATCTCCAGACTAAGCTGGATCAAGCCTTTGGTACAAAAGCATCATTGGCTCCGGGGCACTTGCATGCGAATTTCGAAAATTACAATATTATGAGCAATTTAACCCGTAAAAGCTGGACGATTCACCTCTGGGGATGGTTTCTGAACGATTATGAAGGAGGAACCGGTAGTGCCGGGTCTCTAGGTCCAGAAACAAAAGTGGATTCCAACCTGTTCTTAGGTGATATAACTTGGCAGGATAACGAGTTAGTAGATAATTTTGAATTCTCTATACAACTGAATTATCTGTACTATAAGGATGAAACTATATTCCAGATGCTGCCTCCGGGAACAACTGTACCGATAGGTACAGACGGGAACCTCTTCTCCTTACCGTCTGCGGGAATCACCACATTTATTGATGGCGTTTTTGGCGAGCCCATCCTTACAGATCAGCAAGTGGGCGTTGATTTTATCACCAAATACGAAGGTTGGACGAGCCATGTCTGGCGTATCGCTACAGGAGGGAAAATTCAGGATGAGGATACCGAAGAATACAAAAATTTTGGTCCTGGCGTTCTTGATGGACCAGAAGTTCTCCCTGTTACCAGTGATGGTACTCTAATCGGTCCTACTGTAAATACAGATGATATATTCATGGCAAATCAAAATCGCACGGTTCTCTATGCGTCCCTGCAAAACGAATGGACCTTTGTTAAAAATTGGGAGCTGACGACAGGGATACGTTATGATCATTATAGTGATTTCGGTGAGACACTTAATCCTCGTATTGCTTTAGTCTGGGAAGCTCGCTATGACCTGACAAGCAAACTCATGTATGGTCGGGCCTTCCGTCCCCCTTCCTTTCTTGAAAGCTATGGAAGAAATAATCCTATTGTCCTTGGCAATCCATCTCTTGAACCTGAGACCATTGACACCTACGAGCTGGCCTTCGACTATAGGCCTACACATTTTCTCCAAACTATTGTTAGTTTCTTTACCTATGAAATTGATGGGCTTATCGATTATGTTCCCGACCCCGCCCCGGCGACCACGAATACAGCACAAAACGCTATCAATCAAAAAGGACAAGGAGTTGAACTTGAACTAAAGTGGGAAGTTATTCCTTCTTTAACTCTGAGTGGTAATTTCGCATTGCAAGACTCTGAAAATAAAGATACTGGAGCACCGATTGTTGATGCTCCAGGCATGCAATTATATCTCAATATGTATTGGAATTTTATGCCTGAATGGTATCTCAATGCACAATATTTCTGGGTCGGTGAACGAGAGAGAAAACAAGATGATAGTCGAAAAAATATCAAGGCTAACAATATTACCAATATAATACTCAGAAGAAAAAACATCACTCAACATATCGATCTTGCTTTTGGAGCTCGCAATATTTTTGATGAAGATGTGAGAGAGCCAACCTCTTCTGATATGCCGAATGACATCCCAATGGAAAGGAGAACTATCTATGGAGAGTTAGTATATCATTTCTAACCTTTTTAGAAAAAGTCAAAAATGAGATATCAAAAACAAAAAAAAATTGTGCAAAAACGGGATAAAAAATTCACGAATCGAACCGTTACCCGAATATGGCAGGAAGAGCCATTACCAACAAATCCTTATTTAGCAGCAACATGTCGTTGCCACGGCTATGACCTGCTGGAACTCACAAAAAAATGCTCCTTTGTAGATGTTTTGTTCCTCCTCTTTCAAGGAGAGTTACCGGACCGGAATCAGGCCGACCTTCTTGAAAAATTAATGATCGCACTTATTAATCCCGGGCCGCGACATCCTGCAACTAGGGCCTCTATGAATGCCGCTGTGGGCAAGGCTGAGCCTGCTCATATCCTCCCCACAGGCTTGACGGTACTCAGTGGGGCACATCTTGGTGGCGAAGAAGTTTCAGCTGCCATGCATTTCCTGAGAAAACAAGGCAAAAAAAACGCATCTGCTGTTGCAGATGAATTACTCTCTCAACCTCATGAAAATCATTGGGAAGGTGATTGGCATATCGCACCTGGTTTTGGAACTCGATTCGGTGGGATTGACCCCATCCCTCAAAAAATTATCAATGTTTTAGAAAAACTTCCAGCAGCGGGAAAGGCCATTAAATGGGGTAACAAATTTGTTACAGCAATTACTCGGCAAGGAATGGGCTGGCTCGACACAGGATTAGCGGCAGCAGTGCTCTATGACCTTGGGTTTCATTACCGAGCTGGGGCTGGTCTTTTTCAACTTCTCCGCGCCCCCGGTATTCTGGCACACGGACTTGAGTTAGCCAATAAACCTATAACTGCTATGCCGTTTTTAGATGAGGAACATTATGTCATTGCGAAACAAGCCCGAAAAGAATGACACAACCTTCTGGGATCAGCGTCGGGGAGTTATCCGCAGCCAAAAAGGCGGTTGGGTCATTAACGAGGCAATCCATAATCATGGCTACTCCATGATGGACGATCTTGTAGGCAAGGTTTCTTTTTTTCAAGTATTTTTCCTTAATATAATCGGAAAATTACCAGCACAGAGATTAGCTGAATGGCTTGAAGCATATTGGATATGTCTTAGTTGGCCTGATGCACGCATATGGTGCAATCAAGTTGGTAGCTTGGCGGGTAGTCTGCGAACGAGTCCGGTTGCGGCGGTAAGCTGTGGAATATTAGCCTCAGACTCAACGAGATATGGGCCAGGGACTACCTACGCAGCAACAAAATTTATTATCTCGGCTTTGAAAAAAAAGAAAAGTGGCCTGCCTGTTGGAAAAATCATCTCTGAAGAGCAAAGAGGGCGCTCTTCATCTCCAAAAATTATGGGGTATACAAGGCCCATAGCTAATGGTGACGAGAGGATACCGGCAATGGAGCGAGTTACTCAAAAACTCGGCTTTGAGATCGGAGAACATTTAAGTTTGGCATACGAAATAGAAGAGGTGCTGATTAAACAATCTGAGGAAAAAATGAACATAGGCGGATACCGTTGTGCTTTCCTTCTTGATCAGGGACTGACCCCAATGGAAATATATCGGCTACTCAGCCCTGTTGTTTTTGCCGGTGTCCTTGCTTGCTACACTGAGGCAGCTGACTCCTCACCGGAATCCTTTTTTCCGCTCCGCTGTGATGACATAAATTATCAAGGAGTGAATTCTAGATCTGTGCCGCCGCCTCCTAACTAATAGCTATTAAACGATATCTTACTTGTAGTGATTCGTCACTAATTAGAGGAGAATTCTTGTGGGATCTGATCCGGTATTCATACCAACTCCACGCGTGATGATAGGCCTCTGCTGAATATCCTGTACGGGCTCACGGGTGCTCAAGCCTTATTTGTTGCTCATAATCTAAATCTTTTTCAATTGCTTTCCAACAAGTCGTTACATCTCGCTGAAATCTGTGATGAATATAATATTCTCCCACGTGCTGCTCAAGCCATGTTATCCATGCTGTCGAGTCAAAAACTTATACGTCTGACTGAGGATAACCGTTATAGCCTTACAGAAATATCAGAAGATTATCTTCTTAAAGGAAGTCCGACGTATTTCGGCAGTCTTCTGGATAGAGGGTGGCAAGTGAGCGAAGTATATTCGTTTGAAAGCTTTAAAAAAGCCCTTATGACGAATACTGCACAAGTCTATGGAGGTGATGACCTTTTCGAGACCAATGAACAGCAGGTAGAATTCGCTAAGGCCTTTACCAGATCAATGCATAGCAAAAGTATGGGGCCTGCTTCTGCTTGGCCTTCTCTCATAGACCTGTCTGATAGCAGGTGTATGCTGGATGTGGGCGGCGGTTCGGGAGCACACTCCATATGGGCGGTTTTTTCTTGGCCCCGATTACAGGCAATTGTCTATGACAGACCTATAGTTTGTGATGTTGCTGAAGAATTTATCCGTAAATTTCGGCAGCAAGATAAAATTAAAATCTGTGCTGGCGACATGTGGGAGGACGTTTTTCCTGAGGCAGACCTACATTTTTATAGTGATATTTTCCATGATTGGACAGCTGAACAATGCGTATTTCTTGCGGAGAAAAGTTTTAAAAGCCTTAAACCCGGCGGTCGGATCATTATTCATGAAATGCTTTTTAATGATGACAAAACAGGCCCCTATCCTGTGGCTGCCTATAATATATTCATGTTGTTATGGGCAAAAGGACAGCAGTTTTCCGTGAAGGAAATTTTCGAACTCCTTAAAAAAGTAGGCTTTATAGATATAGGATCACAAAAAACCGATTTTGGCGACTGGTCTGTCATTACAGGACAAAAGCCGGGACGACCTGTATAATCATTAGATTTTCATTTTTTTTCGTCACATTATCAGATCGACATGACAAAATTTTGTTTAGACGACAAGGTCGCAATAGTTACCGGAAGTAGTCGTGGTATCGGCAAGGAAATTGCCATTGCCTTGGCCAAGAATGGTGCTCATGTGGTTGTGACCAGCCGTTCCTATGAGCGGGCGTTAAAGGTCACAGAGGAAATTATTAAACAAGGTGGCAGGGCAATGTCCTGTTCCTTCGACCTTGAAGACCATCGGAGCGGGAAATTATTGTTGGAGACTGTAAGCAAACAGTTTAACAGAATTGATATTTTAGTGAACAACGCGATCAGCCGCGATTCTATATCCCCTTGCCCTTTTTCCAAATTACAATATGAAAATCTTGCATTTGGTATGACCACCAATCTGACTAACACAATACATCTTACTTCACAGGCATATCCATATCTTAAAACGACCAAGGGGATTATAATCAATATCGGTTCAGTGATCGTGAATCGTCATATGGCTGGCCTGCTTCTCTACTCCGTTATCAAGGGGGCGATCACCCAGCTGACGAAGGGACTAGCGTCCGAATGGGCTGATGACGGCATTCGGGTCAATCAGATTAATCCAGGATTTATTGAAACCGATTCAATGGTCCAGCGATATCCTGAGAAAATCTTGCAGGACTACAAAACGAAGCTTCAGCTTTACCATCCTCTTGGACGAATAGGAAAAAGTAGGGAAATAGCCGATCTTGCCGTATACATGGTATCGGATGAAGCACGATGGATGACAGGTACAGTTGTTGATATAGACGGCGGCTATTCCAATCAAAGGATACCATTTCCGCTTCAGCAGGAAAAACAAACATAAATTGCAACAAATGGTTTCAGCTCAAATAACTGCCCCACCACTCATCCCCTTACGCTTCAAAGCAGAAAAATGGGATAAAATCATTTATCTCGGTCGAGCAATACATGATTCACTCCTTCATTGCGTACTCTCTTTTGATGGAAGACTCAATGACAATATATTAAACAAGGCCTTCAGGTTATCGTTGGATGCGGAGCCGGTACTCGGCTGTCGCTTTGTCGATAAGAGCAGGCAGCCGTACTGGGAACGAAAAAAGGATCTGGATAGGGAAGGTAGGGTCGATATTGCGGAAGTAAACGATGCGATGCAGGCTGCTCTTGAATACATGGTTAAACCGATTGATCCATGCGACGGACCTCAGGTTCAGGCCCGGTTGTTTCGTGCTAAAAGAGATACTCTATGTCTTAAAATAAACCATATGGTGGCGGACGCTGGCGGAGTAAAGGAGTATATATATCTACTCTCAAGCATTTATCGACAACTCGAAAAAGACCCAAGCTATATCCCAGAGGTTAATTCGGCTGGCAGCCGAAGTCGGATGCAGGTAGTGCAACATTTCATTTTTTGGGACAAGGTAAAAATTGTACGCCGAAGTTTTCGCGATTGGAAAGAAGCATATTTTCCAGTCGGGAACTGGTCCGTCCCGTTGCAACATCTCACACAGTCCCAAAAAACATACGTAATACGGAAAATTGAACTTCAACAATTTCGCGTTGTCAGGCAATATTGCAAAAAATATGGAGTGACGGTTAACGACATTATGATGGCAGCTATGTACGTTCTCTTTATAAAATGCTTCAACCATCACCCGAAATACCATTGAGACTGTCCACTACAGTTGACCTGAGACAACACTTTCTAGGCGGGAAAGGCGAGGCCATCTGTAACCTTTCCGGAAAATTCGCAATTAATATCGGCATGAAACCGGGGAGCAACCTGGCTGAGGCAATTTTGATAGTGCATAGCAAAATGAAGGAGCGAAAGAATGACTGCTTTGGCTTGGGAGACTGCCATCATTTCATATTTAACCTTTCTTTTTTGCCTTTTCCCTGGACTTGTAAGTTGGCCGGTCTATGGGATAACTTTATGCAAAGAATCAGTCCTAGGCCCCCTCCTCCTGTGTTTACCAACCTTGGGAAACTAGATAACGCTCAAGTAAGCTTTGGGGAGGTTACTATACAACATGCCTTTTTGACGGCACTTGCAACATGTCCGCCTTTATTTTTAATGAGCCTCAGTGGATTTCAAGAGACATTAACAATGAGTATCGGTTTTTGTGAAGATGCTATTCATAAGGAAAAAATAGAGCGCTTTCTAAAAGATATATCATGGGAAATCAATTCATTACCTTGTCACCCGTAACGGGTAAAAAATCAACAATTTGATATCAATTTAAATAATTTCATCTCGGTTTCGAGCTTTCATTGGCACATGTCATATACCCATCAATACGTTCCAACTCGTTGAGAGATTATTGGAACTATGTTTTAAGGAGAGCACATGAATACCGCTGAAATGATCGTCGAAGTATTAGGCCGAACTGGTGTCAAATATATGTTCGGTATTCCCGGAGGTGCCATTGAAGACCTTAACACTGCGCTCTACAAAAACTCTTACGGTATCATTCCGATTGTGACAAAACATGAAGAGGGAGCTGCTTTTATGGCGGATGGGTATGCCCGCTTATCAGGTAAACTCGGGGTGTGCTACTCCACTTCAGGGCCTGGAGCCACCAATCTCATTACCGGCTTGGCTTTCTCATATGTCGATCAAATCCCGATACTCGCCTTAACCGGTCAGGTTGCCACTTCGCTGTTCGGCAAAGGGGCCTTGCAAGAGTCAGGGCCTGAACAGATTGATCTTATGAAAATCTTCAGCAGTATCACAAAATACAGCAGAATGCTGATGTCAGAAAACCGCAGCCAGTATATGCTACAAAAGGCTATTCGTCTTGCCTTGAGCAATCCGGGAGGACCGGTACATCTCAATATGCCAGCAGATATTATGAAGAGGTCTGTGCCGTTCCAAGAGTTGTCTCTGTTTCCAACTAAAGGGAAAACCCGCCTTTTTGATGCAGAACATGTGGATAAGATAGCAGAGACTCTTGTTAATGCTCAACATCCAGCAATTATAGCAGGTTGGGGAGTATATCTTTCGCAAGCTATGCCCGAGCTTCTTGATCTGGCTGAACTCTTGCAAATTCCAGTAGCCACTTCGCCCAAAGGAAAAGGGGTTTTTCCCGAATCCCATGAATTATCTCTGGGGGTCTTGGGCTTTGCCGGTTCTCCCGTAGCGGAAGAATATATTATTACGGATGACATAGACGTAATATTTGCTGTGGGTACCAGTTTTAGTGAAATGATGACTAACGGTTGGGACGAGCATATTCGTCCTTCCCGAGATCTGATTCATTTAGATGTTGATGCCGAAAAAATTGGCAAAAATTACCCTACATCTCTCCCGATGGAGGGGGATGCAAAGATTAATCTCAAAAAAATATTCAAGGCTGTTCAACGAATAATCGAGTCAGGTGGGTTGGCAAAAAAAAAGCGGAATAAACCAGTCCTACCAAAAAAAAAGCCGGTCAAAAAAGAAAAAATGGCATCAAGCGGCAATCTTTACCACCCTGCTCAGCTTATTATTGATATTCAAGAAAAATTTCCGAAGGATACAATTTTTTTTGCAGATGCAGGTACGGCTATGGCTTGGACGGTGCATTATATGACGATTGATCAACCCGCCTCTTTTTTTGCCTCGTTGGGATATGCTTCTATGGGCTATGCTGTTGCAGCTCCAGTTGGAGCCGGGTTGGCTGCTCCCGATCATCCGGTGGTGGCCATAGTCGGAGACGGTTCCTTTCTAATGAACGGGTTTGAGGTTGCCACAGCGGTCAACTATAAGGTTCCGGTGACCTGGGTGATCTTGAATAATGCCATGTTAGGCATGGTCTATCACGGGCGACGTCTGTATAAAAAGGCCGTTCCTGATGCAATGGAGCCCTGCTTTCAACGGGTCGATTATGTCAAAATTGCTGAAGGACTGGGAGCACGCGGTATTCATCTTGACGCCAACACACCTCTTTCCGATTCGTTGGTTGAGGATATTCTGACAGCCCAGGTACCCACTGTCCTGGATGTGTGGATTGATGATCAAGCTGTGCCTCCTATCCACGGTCGGATCAAATCCATGGATACTCATTTTGCTTAATCAATAAAGTCGATTACCCAACACTGATCATTGGTTACTCAGGGAGCAGAAATTTCTGCTCCCCAATATGGCTTTATGGTTTTCACTTCAGTTTCGGCCCTTTCCGCTCAACGCATCAACCTCCTCAGCACATACGGCAAAATCCCCCCATGCTGGTAATAGGTCACCTCAATATCAGTATTCAACTTGGCGATGGTCGTGAATTCAATAATTCTGCCATCAGCTTTTTCTGCTTGAACGGGGATAGCCTTACCCGGTGTCAGATCGCTCAAGCCACTGAGAACAAAAAACTCTGAGCCGTCCAAGCCAAGCCCCTGCCAGCTCTCTCCTTCGCTAAACTGAAGAGGCAACACTCCCATCCCTACCAAATTACTGCGATGAATCCGCTCGTAGGATTCCGCAATAACCGCCTTCACACCGAGCAACTGGGTTCCCTTGGCCGCCCAGTCTCGGGAGGAACCGGTGCCATATTCTTTCCCAGCAAGTACCACCAAGGGTGTCCCTTCCTGCTGATATTGCATTGCCGCTTCATAAACGAACATCTCCTCGTTCTCGGGGAATTTCCGTGTGAAACTCCCCTCTTTCGGGGCGACAAGCTGATTTTTGATCCTGATATTGCCGAAGGTCCCCCGTATCATCACCTCGTGATTGCCGCGCCTGGAACCGTAGGAGTTGAAATTCTCCACACTGACACCCTGCTCCATTAAATATTGGCCAGCAGGATATGCCTCCGGGATGGCCCCTGCAGGAGAAATATGATCTGTGGTGACCGAATTACCAAGCAGAAGCAAGACCCTCGCCTTGATTGTCTCTTCTCCTGAAGTGATTTCCGCTTGAAATTCCTCGAAATAGGGAGGGTTCTTGATGTAGTTTGAATCAGCATCCCACGGAAAGGTGGTTTCTTTTGCAACCGGCATCTCCTGCCAGCGGCTATCACCATCAAAAATGGTCGAATAGTTGCGCTGAAAAAGCTCGTCGCTGACATGCCGGTTAATAAGAGCTTCAATCGTGGTCTCTTCCGGCCAGATATCACGGAGGAAAACCGATTCTCCGTCGGCATCCTGCCCCAGCGGCTCGCTTTCCAGATCCATATCAATCCGACCGCACAGGGCAAAGGCCACAACCAGCATGGGCGAGGCCAGATAATTTCCTTTAATTTTCTGATGAATCCGGCTTCGAAATTGCGATTGCCGGAAAGGACTGAGGCAACAGATAAGCCATTATCCGTGATAGCCTGTTCAATGACAGGATGGAGGGGGCCGCTGTTACCGATGCAGGTGGTACAGCCAAAGGCCGCAATATGGAATCCAAGCCCTTCAAGCGGAGTAAGTAGATCCGCCTTGCGAAGATAGTCGGCAACCACGGTGGAGCCCGGCGCAAAGGAGGTCTTGACATGGGGCGGAATTTTTAGACCTTTTGCAATGGCGTTCTTTGCCATCAGGGCGGCACCTATCAAAACAAAGGGGTTTGAGGTATTGGTGCAAGAAGTGATGGCGGCAATAACAATACTGCCGTTGCTTAGCGTCATCTCTTGATCATCAATCCGCAGGGAGACGGTTTTCTGTTCCGGCGGGGTTACCGAGGCTTTCAGCTCGTGAAGGGGAATCCTATCCTGTGGGCGCGACGGTCCGGCCAAGCAGGGATCAATAGAATTCAGATCAAGCTCGATCACCTTGCTGTACTCCGGTGTTTCCTCACCGTTATAAAAGAGTCCGGTTGCTTTGGCATAAGCCTCAATGATACGGGCCTGTTCTGCCCGATTGGTCATCTCCAGATATTCGATGGTCTTTTCATCAACCGGAAAGAATCCCATAGTGGCCCCATATTCCGGGCTCATATTGGCGATAGTGGCTCGATCCATGACATTGAGATTTGTGCTGCCCGTGCCGAAAAACTCAACAAATTTTTCCACCACCTTTTGCTCTCGCAGGATCTGGGTGACGGTCAGAGCCAAGTCAGTGGTGGTGACACCGGGCCTGAGTTCTCCTGTCAGATGGACTCCGACAACCTCGGGGATCGACATGAAATAGGGCTGGGCCAACATTACGGCTTCCGCCTCGATTCCGCCCACGCCCCAGCCCATGACCCCGGCACCGTTGATCATGGTGGTATGCGAATCTGTGCCGACCAAGGTGTCAGGATAGAGCAGCGGGTACTTGCCTTCCTGCTTACCATCCTCCTCGGACATAACTATTCGGGCGAGATATTCCAGGTTCACCTGATGGCAGATGCCGGAGTCGGCGGCACAGCCTTGAAATTATCAAAATTCTTTTGTGCCCATTTCAGAAAGGCATAGCGCTCGCTATTGCGTTGGTATTCCTTGGTCACGTTCTGTTCCAAGGCCTGGGCCGTCCCGTAATGATCAACCTGGACAGAGTGATCAACCACCAAATCCACCGGAATCAGCGGGTTGATTTTCTTGGGATCACCTCCCTGCGCTTTAATGGCATCCCGCATCGCAGCCAGATCCACCACTGCCGGAACACCGGTGAAATCCTGCATCAGGACCCGGGCAGGATGAAAAGGAATCTCCACCGGCTCAATGTACCAAGGTTTCCAGCCGGAGATCTGCTCTAAGTCTTTTTCCGTCACCGTTGTTCCGTTCATGTTTCGGAGGATATTCTCCACCAAAACCCGAACGGAAAAAGGCAGGCGGGCCATATTCACTCCCCTGTCGATCAACAGCTTGATATTATAAAAGCTGTATGCTTTGCCGTTGACCTTGATTTCCTGCAAGAATTCTTGGTTACTCATATTGATCTCCATATTGATTTTCCTTGCCTGATTGAGTTGATGTGAAGGAAGGGAAGTAGTAACGGCACCCGTCGGGTCCGGGCAGGACGAGGCGGACAAATGAGCAGCACGATATAATATTATTATAATCTTCTGTGCGGCTCAGCAATGTTAGACGGACATGTAAAAAACTCTATAACAACTTAAACTTAAACTATTATTGCTGTCAAGGTCTGTTTATGCTCAGGATAAATCGGATCGGCTTCCTGATTTCATATTGACAAATCGGTAAAAAATCAAGTAGACATTGGTCTACGTTTCACTGGGGGTGCTTTTCACAAAGCTGAGAGAGGTCAGACCTCAACCCTTGGAACCTGACACGGTTAATGCCGTCGTAGGGATAGTGATGAAAGCTTTGCAGAAATACCTTCCTTTTTTGCCCCTTCTTTCTTCCTCTCCCGCAGTTAATTCTTCACGGCTTGCTGTGAACTTTTTTATTACCTTACTCTCTCGAATTATCTCAAATTTCGATGCATATTATTCTGAACGGCGAACAGACAGTTATCTCCAGCCAAAGCCTGCACGCGATGATTGTGGAAAAAGGATTTGATCCTGATACCGTAATTGCGGAAGTCAATTTTCAGCTGATAAAAAAAAACGACTGGGAGCAGACCACCCTTAACGAAGGTGATACGGTCGAGCTGCTCAGTTTTGTAGGAGGTGGATGATGTCCACAAAAGAAACAGACGATACCCTATACTTTGGCGACGTGCCCTTTACCAGCCGCCTGCTCACTGGGACTGGTAAGTTTGCCTCCCGCGACATTATTGCCCCTATGCTGGAGGCCAGCGGCTCCGAGCTGATCACCGTGGCGCTGCGCCGGGTGGACCCCAATGCCAAGGAAAAAGATATTCTCCAGTATATCCCAAAATTAGTGCGTATCCTGCCCAACACCTCCGGTGCCAGGACTGCTGAAGAGGCGGTCCGTATTGCCCGCATTGCCCGTGAGGCCGGTTGCGGTGATTTCATCAAGATTGAAGTCATCACGGACATGAAGTACCTACTGCCGGATAATGCAGGGACACTCAAGCCACCGAGATCCTGGCCAAGGAAGGCTTTATCGTCCTGCCCTATATGATGCCGGACATCACCGTAACCAAGCAGCTTCACGATGCAGGCGCTGCCGCGATCATGCCCTTGGGCTCACCGATTGGTACCAATCGGGGGCTGGAGATGAAGGCAATGCTCAAACGGATCATCGAGATCAGTAAGCTGCCCGTGGTCGTGGACGCTGGAATCGGTAGACCCTCCCAGGCCGCAGAGGCAATGGAAATGGGCGCGGATGCGGTTCTGGTTAATACCGCCATTGCCACCAGCCATGATCCGGTGATGGCTGGCAAAGCCTTTGCCTTGGCGGTACAGGCCGGGCGCATGGCGCGGCTGGCGCAAATGGCCGAGGAAAAGGAGTATGCCGAAGCCTCCTCTCCCCTGACTGGTTTCCTGAGGAGCTGACTATGTCCTTTATGAATCGTATCCTGGAGCTGGAGTCTTTTGATTTTGAAGGCTGTTTTCAGGCTGTCACCCCGTCAGATGTGGAAAATTCCCTGCATAAGGACGAATTGGGGGAGCAGGATCTGTTCAACTTGCTCTCCAAGGCGGCCCAAGGATACCTTGAGCCTATGGCCCGCAAAGCTCGGCAGCTTACTCGCCAGCATTTCGGCAATATCATCAGCCTGTACGCGCCGCTGTATATCTCGGATTACTGCTCTAACGCCTGCGTGTATTGCGGCTTTAACTGCGGAGTCCAATTCCCTCGTACCAAGCTGACCATTAAGGAGATTGAGCGGGAGGCCGCAGCCATTGCCGCCTCGGGTATGCGCCACATCCTCATTCTTACCGGCGAGGCCCCAGCTCAGACGCCCATGTCCTATCTGGAAGATGCAGTCACGGTGATGAAAAAATATTTCTCCTCCATAGCCCTAGAGATCTTCCCTATGGATGAGGATGAGTACCGGGTGCTGTGCAAGGCCGGAGCAGATTCGCTCACCGTGTATCAGGAGACCTACGACCGCGAGGTGTATAAGGAAATGCACCCGAGCGGCAGGAAATCTGATTACGAGTACCGACTGATGACCCCGGAACGCGGCGCACGGGCAGGCTTTCGAGCCTTGAATCTCGGTCCCTTGTTCGGCCTGGGCGATCCGCGTAAGGAAGCCTGCCTGGCTGCCCTCCATGCCCGTTATCTGGAGCAGGAGTTCCCGGATGTGGAAGTGGCTCTGTCCCTGCCCCGCATGACCAAGGCCAAAGGGATCATTGAACCCAGAAACATCCTGTCCGACATTGATTTTGTTCAGTTCATGCTGGCTTGGCGGCTTTTCATGCCCAGGTTAGGTATTACCATCTCTACCCGCGAGTCTGCTGAGTTCCGCGATCGGCTGATCCATCTCGGCGCAACCCGCTATTCCTCCGGCTCCAAAACCGGGGTCGGGGAGTATGCCCTCAAAGATCATGCCGAAGCTACGGTCCAGTTTGAGGTCACTGATGATCGCAGCGTGGATGAGGTGGCTGAGATGATCCGAGAAAGCGGGTATCAGCCGGTGTTTAAGGATTGGGAATTGGTGTGAGGAGCTGGCGTTCGAGATTATTTCATCTTCCTTGTAACTGGTTGAGATGTTTCAACGCCGAGCGTTTGGCTACCTTGATCCAGCGGGAACCTTTTGATTACACAAAGTGGCGAGAGAAACAGGACGAAGAGGGCAGTATTGAAGAGATCAGTCAAAAAGCGATGACGTTGCGAAAAAAATGAACGATTTTAATGCGTTGGTCAAGATGATCCGGCTGAACGAGTATTAGCCGGTGTTTAATTCTACTTTGTCACATTAGAAACTGAATTATACTATTGATATTATAGATATTTAATGTAACTACCCTCCACGTCGCGATATTTCAGAAGAGGATATCTTTCAACAAATGCAAATAAGACACGGAAAAAGACAGGCATCTATTGATTGGAATTACAAAAAACAACATACAGAAGGCCTTTTACAGGCTGCTGGCTAATGTGACAAAGTAGAATTAAGGATTGGGAGTTGGTGTGAACTCCCATCATCCTTTTTGCTTATTGATACTGTAGGGCAGGATAATTTAATAGATATTGGAGTAAATAACATTGAAAAACCAAGAACTTGAAATAGATAAACTGATTGAGGTAGATGTATTTTCCGGTGACTTTTATGCAGGTACTCCATCAACTTTTTTACGTAAGCTTGAAAAAGATGTTAAAAGTCTAAAGAGTACTGGC
>MTKO01000065.1 GCA_004028505.1 Candidatus Electrothrix aarhusensis | reverse complement strand
ATTTTTGATAAAATTTTATCATTGATCATATATGGAGGAAGAAATATGTATGCCATCGTACGTACCGGCGGAAAACAGTATCAGGTCGCGACCGGTGATACTTTACGGGTAGAGAAATTAAAAGGAGAAGTCGGCGAGACTGTAGAACTTTCTGATGTTTTACTGGTCGCGGACGGAGAGAATATCCGGGTCGGAGTTCCTGCGGTTGAGGGTGCCAAAGTTGTCGCTAAAATCGTTGAGCAGGGCAAAGCGAAAAAAGTGCTCGTTTTCAAGAAAAAGAAGCGCAAAGGATATCGAGTTATGCGTGGTCATCGTCAAATGTTCACTGCTCTGAGTATTCAGGAAATCATGTAGGGCACTGCACGGTGTCTTTGGCATGCATTCTGACCATTAATTTTTTTATTTATTTTATTCTGGAGAGAGCTCATGGCACATAAAAAGGCAGGCGGTAGTTCGAGAAACGGTCGCGATAGTGCGGGACAGCGGCGCGGAGTAAAGCGCTTCGGCGGACAAATCGTTACAGCGGGCAGCATTCTTGTTCGTCAGCTCGGTACAAAAATTCACCCTGGAACCAATGTTGGTTGTGGACGTGACTACACCCTGTTCGCCAAAGTTGACGGAGTTGTTACATTTGAAGACTTCGGCAAAAACCGCAAACGGGTGTCTGTGTATCCGTCGATAGAGTCTTGCTCCTGTGCCCAAGCACAGACGCAGGAACAATGCGGGGCAGATTGCTAATTGCGTAGCAACGGAACAGCAGCAAGATAAACCCGGTACCGATTTGGTGTCGGGTTTTTTTATTGGAACAGACTCACTGATCGTTTTTTAAAAATCCCTGTCCTCCTTTCCTCTTTTTGGCAAAAATTTTGCCAAACATGACAAGAATCGTGTAGGTCTGAACAAATAATATACAACATATACAATGGGTTTTGTCGACGAAGTAAAATTTTTCGTAAAGGCCGGTGACGGCGGCAATGGCTGCGTCAGTTTTCGGCGGGAGAAATTTGTTCCCAAGGGAGGACCAAACGGTGGTGACGGCGGACGAGGCGGTTCTATCTTTATTGAGGCCGACCCTCAAAAGCATTCATTGATCGATTTTCGCTATCGCTCTCATTTTAAGGCAGAACGAGGCAGAAACGGCCAAGGCAGTGATAAACATGGCCGGGGCGGCAAGGATACCATCATCTCTGTCCCTCCTGGTTCAGTTGTCAAGGATGCAGAGACAGGCCGAGTTCTCGCTGACCTCACCGAGCCCGGTCAACAATTCATCGCAGCACACGGCGGCAAAGGAGGATTCGGCAATGCCCGCTTTGCCACATCCACAAACCGTGCCCCGCGCAAGGCGACCCCAGGCACTCCGGGGGTAGAACTCTGGCTGCAAATTGAGCTCAAACTCTTGGCTGATGTCGGCCTTATCGGTTTACCCAATGCGGGTAAATCCACGTTGCTATCCAAGCTCTCAGCTGCTAACCCCAAGGTGGCTCCATATCCATTCACCACCCTGACCCCACAACTGGGCGTCATGCATCTAAAATTTATGGACCCCTGTATTATAGCGGATATCCCTGGGCTCATTGAAGGGGCCAGTGAGGGGATTGGACTCGGGCATCAATTCCTCCGCCATGTGGAGCGAACAAGCATCCTGCTCCATGTTATCGACGCAGCAACCGAGGATGAGCAGCCCTTGCTGGACTACCAAGTTCTGGCTGCTGAACTCACTGCCTATAATAAGGAGCTGTTAGACCGTACTCATTTAGTTGCCCTGAATAAAATCGACTGTATCGACGAAGACAGGCTAGAGGAACTTCGAGCTTTGTTCCAGAAGAGCGGGATTGATGTTCTGGCTTTTTCTGCCAAAGAAAAAATCGGCATAGATACACTCAAGGATCTGCTCGGTGACCTGCTTGAAGAACAAAGGGAGGCAGCTAAAAACGGGACGGAAGAAAACCGGATAGAGGAAAACGACGAGCCATGACTTTTCAAGTTCCTCTGGACGACGGTCTTTTTTATCGCCAAACCCTGTTTGATCGGGCCAAGACCGTTGTTCTCAAGGTGGGCAGTGCTGTCCTGACCACGACAGATGGGCTCAATATTAATTTTATTGATACGCTTTGTCGTCAGATCGCTTTTCTTCGTGCAAGTGGTCGGCAGGTGATTCTGGTCAGCTCAGGAGCGGTTGCAGCCGGACGAAAACGTCTTCAAGTTCATCGCCAGCCCGGAGAGGAGCTCAGGGTCAAGCAGGCCCTTGCTGCTGTGGGGCAGGGACTGCTCATGCAGGCCTACGAACAGCGTTTTGCCCTACATAATGACCAACAAGTCGCCCAGATTCTGCTCACCCACACCGACCTTTCCCAGCGGGACCGCTATCTCAATGTCCGCAACACCATTCTAACCCTGTTCGAATTCGGCGTTGTCCCCATTATTAATGAAAACGATACGGTTTCTGTTCAGGAACTTCGTTTCGGCGATAATGACACCTTGGGTGCCTTGATCACCAATATGATCGGGGCAGATATGTACATCATGCTGACAGACGTGGATACCTGTATACGGCAAACCCGGCAGAAGATTCCACAGCCAAGCCTGTATATACAGTAGCGGCGATTGACAGCGCAGTGGAGGCTATGGCAGGGAACAGCAGTAGCCTGCTGGGCACTGGCGGCATGCAATCCAAGATCAGAGCGGCTAAAATGGTGGCTGCCTGCGGAGGAAGTTCTTTTATCGGGCCTGGACGCAATAAGAACATCTTGCGAGAACTTTTCTCCGGAGATATGGTCGGCACTTTTTTTCTCCCGGAACAAGAAAAAAGAATCAGAGGGAAAAAGCACTGGATCGCCCATGTCCTTCGTCCGTCCGGTACCCTGCATCTGGATACCGGTGCCTGCCGGGCAATTATTGAACGGGGCAAGAGCCTGTTGCCATCGGGCATCACCGGAATAGAGGGAAATTTTGAGGTCGGAGCCTCTGTTCAATGCCGTTGCCCCGGAGGGCAGGTAGTGGCTGCGGGCCTGACAAATTATACCTCGGCTGATCTGGATAAAATAAGGGGAAGAAAAAGCGCAGAGATCGCCGGGATTCTTGGCTTTCGAGATAGTGACGAGATCATTCATCGGGACAATCTGGTGCTTTTTGATGGAAACCATAAATCGCCAAAAACGTTTTAACCCCCATCTCGACCTGACGAGCCGGGACAAAAAAAAGAAGATCAATGGTTGGAGGAATCATATGAAACTGCAATGGGATCACAAAAAGTACACCACAGGATTTGCACATATTGATCAACAGCATAGCGAACTCTTTAACGGTATAAACGGCCTCATGCTCTTTCTTAAACAGTCAACCGCCGGTGAAAACCAGAAAAACAAAGAAAAGATTCTTGAGATGCTGCAATTTCTCGGTGAATACGCACAAAAACATTTCCAGGACGAAGAAAAGGTTTTTGAGAAACATGATCACCCAATGAAAGAAACCAATAAAAAAGAGCACCAACTGTTCCTTGAAAAATATGTACATTATCAAAAAAAACTGCAAGCAAAGCTGGATCAGGAGCGACTCACACGGGGGGTTCTGATCCAAATACATATATTTCTGCAATCTTGGCTTGTTAATCATATCCTTAAGGTAGATACAGCCTTGCGTGATTGCGCAGAGAACGCAACTGAGTCGACTGTTGAAGATGTTGCTGTAACAGGTAAAGGGACTTTTTCTCGCTTCCTTGCTTTTTTTAAGCGGAACAACTGAACATTCCTCCTGCTTAAAACCCAATGAATCTCTCATGAATTTCCAGGGCTATTCCGGGAAATCCCTTGCTTTTTCTTGTGTAATCAATAATACTACCGCAAACATACTTCCTGTCCATACGCTTATCTGACCGGGTATCATCTCTATTCCCTCTCAACCGATGCGTTGTTAAGATTCATATGTTTTCTATCAGGAAAAAAAATACCTCTTTATTCGGTTGTATTCCCTTAGCGCTCTTCTGCTGCTGGCCGGTTGCAACAACGTTGACCAGCCCGCTCCCCTCTGTTCAGACTCTCTTGGCTGTATCCATATCAAATCAGGTGACCCTCTCCGTCTTGGAGTTATCCAAGCCTTAAACGGTGAAACTGCTCCCTTGGGAGAGGCTCAGGTCCGTGGACTTACACTTGCTTTGGATAGTCGTAACGGCAAACTCCTCGGTCACCCTGTTGAATTGCAAATCGAAGATACTGGTTGCACAGCTGAAGGAGGAGCTAATGCCGCCCTGAAAATAATAGCAAACCCTCTGATTCCAGCAATTTTTGGTACAACCTGCTCTGCCTCAGCGGCCACAGCCTCCAAGGCAATGTCCGCTGCTGGTCTTGTTATGATTTCTGGAAATAACTCAGCTCCTTTTCTTACCTCAATGGCAGGCCGACCGGCCCCTGACTGGCAACCGGGATATTTCCGCACTGCTCCTAACGAAGAAAACGCAGGGCGAGCAGCAGCAATCTATGCTTATACCCGCCTCGGCCTTCGAATCGCAGCCACGATCAACGACAATGATATTTATACAATAGGGCTCACTAACGGTTTCAAAAAAGCATTCGAAACCCTCGGTGGCAAGGTTATCCTGTACACCTCGGTCAATAAGGGAGAAACAGATATGCTGCCTGTCCTGACCGCTGTGATTCATTCCAAAGCGCAACTCCTTTTCTTTCCTCTGTTTCAGCCGGAAGGCAATCATCTTCTCCTTCAGGCTCGTAAACTCCCGGAGCTCGTCGATACTGTTTTGATTAGCGGCGGTGCGCTCATTGACGAAACCTTTCTTAACAACGTCGGTAATGCTGCCCTGTCTATGTACTTTGTCGGACCCAAAAAAACTACCGGGGAAGAGGTTGATCACATAACCGAACTTTATGCGGAAGAATATAACGAGCCGCCAACTGTCAGTTATTTTCTCAGTGCTTATGATGCTGCATCCCTCCTCTTTTACGCTCTTGAACAAAGTGCTGTCACGGACAAGAAGGGCACATTGCATATCGGTCGTCAAGCTTTACGAGACACCCTTTACAGTATAAAGTCGTTCAAAGGAATAACCGGAGAGCTTACCTGTAACCGTTTCGGCGATTGCGTAAAACCTCATTTTAATGTCTTACGTCTTGATGAACCCACCCAAGGGATAAAGGGATTGGAACGCAATGTATTCTTTACTTATCCGGTCAATAAATAGATATTTTGATAAAAATCACACATGAGTGAGGGAGCAATAAAACTGTCAAGATGGAGCGATATTGGGATAACCATGAAGTTCAGCCTCGCTTTTGTGCTGCTTCTGGTCCTCATTATGATGACGGCATCAACAGGATATTTCTCCTTGACTGTTATCAGAAAAGCAGAGCAGCAGATCGAGTGCAGTGCCCGGGTGGAGCAACTCGTACAGGAGATGAATCGAGCCGTGGAGCAGGCACGAAGACTCCACGGCGAGTTTCTCCTGCTCTACTCCACCCTTGGTCTTTCTGAGGCTCATGAACAGTATGCCCAGCCATCTGCCCGGAAAATCGCCCAAGCCATTTTATTGAGCATTTCTCTGCGAGAGGAACTCTCCAAACCAGAGGTCAATAAAACGATCCAGCTAGAAAAGGTGAATATTAATCTCTACCTCTCCGCAGCAAAACACTTTGCCGACACCTCTATTGAAACGGTCCAGCTCATCACTGAACGGGCCGCCCCAAAGCTGGGCCTGGAAGCCCAAATGGAGAAAATTTCTCTCGATTTACAGCAAAAGACAATTGATTTTCCGAACGAGGCCCTGTTACTGGCCAATGCTCTGATCCACTCCAAGGATTATTTAGCTCATCGGCAGAGATCAGACATGCAGTCTGCCTTTAACGTCCTCCATGACCTCCATAATGCCATCGCGTTGGATGGCTTTCAATCGACTCAAGAAAAAGAAAAACTGTACGAGACTCTTGAGCAATTTCGATCCACAGCAGAGCATCTTCTTGATCTTGACCTTGAAATTCGGGCAAAATTCAACGGACTCTCTCTTCAGTACCAGATTATCTCCCCAGTTTCTGAAGAGTTACTGAATCAAGTAAATCATCAACTTGTGCGGGCAAGAAAAAGAATTGATCGCATCAGGCAGAATGCCATATGGATAATGATCGCCATCGGCCTTTTTTCCGTGTTCGCAACCCTCTTCATCGCCACCATGCTCCACAAAAACGTTACCGGAAAAATTATCGAATTGACTCGGGCAGCTGATGCGTTCAGAAAGGGCAGACTCGATGTCCTCTTTCCCCACAACAGCCGGGATGAGCTGGGTACCCTTTCCTCCACCTTCAATCTTATGACCACCCGTATTCGAAATCTCATTCATGATCTTGAACAGGAGGGCAAGCGCAACAAGTCCTTTTACCGCAGCCTTTTTGACCACTCCAGCAGTGGCGTTGCCGTGTATGAATCAGCTGATAATGGAAAAGACTTTCTCTTCCGGGACATCAATAAGGCAGGTGCGGCAATGGATCGGGTCAACCGTGATGCTTTACTTGGCAGGAGAGTTACCGAGGTCTTTCCCGAAGTGGAAAAATTCGGACTTCTTGAGGTGTTCCGTCGGGTTGACCAAACCGGACAACCTGAACTTTATCCGGTCGCTCTGTATAACGACAAACGCCTGGTCGCCTGGAGGGAAAATCGCGTGTACAAACTGCCCACAGGTGAAGTGGTCACCGTGTATACAGATACAACGAAAGAAAAACAGCTTGAAGTGGAAAAGAAGCGTATCGAGGCTGAACTCCAGCGTGCCCAAAAAATGGAAGCCATAGGCCTGCTGGCCGGGGGGGTTGCCCATGATTTAAACAATATCCTCTCAGGCATAATAGGGTACCCTGAACTCCTGCTGATACGACTTCCTCATGATAGTTCACTGAGGCTTCCAATAGAAATCATTCAAAAATCAGGTGAACGAGCCGCTGCTGTAGTTGCCGACTTGCTAACCGTGGCCCGAGGAGTGGCTGGTGTCCGCGAACCCACCCAACTCAACTCCATCATTCTTGAGTATCTTGATTCACCGGAATTTTTCAAATTGCAAGAGGTACATCCCAAGGTTGAATATCGGCATGAGCTCGCAAGCGATTTACCGCCCATCTCCTGCTCTCCCATCCATATAAAAAAATGTATCATGAATTTGGTACACAATGGAGCAGAGGCTATAGGTGAGAAAGGCACTGTTTTTCTTTCAACCTGCACCGAATTTCCCGACAAGACCACGACCATAACCCACGGTCTTGGGGAAGAAGAACATGTGATCTTACGAATTAGTGATACAGGATCTGGAATTCGTCAGGAGGATCTTAACCATATCTTTGAGCCCTTTTATAGTAAGAAAAATATGGGGCGAAGCGGTACCGGCCTCGGACTGACCGTGGTATGGAACACAATGGAAGATCATAAAGGTGCCGTTGCTGTTACAAGCACCGACAAGGGAACAGCCTTTACCCTCTTTTTCCCGGTGAGTAAAGATAAAGAAACGCAAGAGCCTGTTCAACAGGAGTTTCACCTGGAATCCTTGGCAGTGCCTCTCGGTCATGGTGAAAGCGTCCTTGTGGTCGACGATGACTCCGTCCAAAGAGACCTTGCAGGCAATATGCTGAAAGAACTGGGCTACCGAGTCGAGACCGCACAATCGGGAGAGGAAGCCGTTACCATGCTCCAAGACAGAAATGTTGACCTACTGGTGCTCGACATGCTCATGGCACCAGGTATCAACGGATGCCAAACCTACGAACAGATACTTAAAACCCAACCCGGCCAGCGGGCAATCATAGTCAGCGGTTTTTCTGAAAGTAAAGAGGTAAAAAGGGCGCGTACACTCGGGGCAGCACTTTTTCTAAAAAAACCCTATTCCTTAAAAAAATTGGGTAATGCTCTGCATGAAGCCTTAACGGACACGATCAGCTGAACAACAAGACCGCCCAACGGGGCCGCCCTCCCCTTCTTTGCCAACGAGACAACAGGAGAAACAAGAGGAGCCCAAAATTAACGAGAAGGGGCGTCAGCAGGAGTCACAAGTGCTTTCGGCAAAGGCGCTGTTTTCCGCACAGCAAATCCTGATGCAGCGGCCAAACGACGGAGCGCATTGATTCGCTGCACGGCTTCAGGGTGACTTGCAAAATATCCCCCAATCCCCCTGCCCTGCTCTCCAGTTTCTTCCTGCATTGCCTCAAAAAACTCGGTTGCCCCACCCACATGTCCATAAAAAAAATTCAAGGTTTCAAGGGCCAGTTTATCTGCCAGCGCTTCTCGATCCTGGGAATAGCGAGCCTGACCAATCCCCAAAGCAGGGGCAATGAGCTGGGTGATATCAGAGCCAGCCCCGGTCAATAAGGCAGAAAAAGCGGTAAAAACTAAGCCTCGCCCCATGCCCCGCAGATGATCTCTGTGCTTGAAATGGGCCATTTCATGGGCAAGGACAAAAGCCAAGCCGTTCTCCGAGTCAATGGTCTCCAACAATCCCTCCAGGATGACAATTCGCCCCCCAGGAAAGGCAAAGGCATTGGCAATTTTGGATTTTGCCATATTGACCCGCAAGGGATACCCAACCTCGTTACAGCGCCCCAGTTCATCCACCAATCGTTGCAGCGCCACCCGGCGAGGATCATCTTTCTGCTGAACAAACACCGTAGCCCCGGACACCTGCATGGAAGAGAAAATAACTGCCTCCATTTCCGGTGAGATAAAGCCAGCTGCCCAATCAACAAGCAGGCCCAGACTCCAGGCAGCAAGCAAAAGAAAAGCAGTTACCCCGGAGAGCAGGATAACAAATTCCTTGAGCGGATGATTATGGGAAACATTGTCGTTTTGCTCAGGTAATCCGGGCCTGTATTCCGGGGACGGATGCATATATTCTCAGAGATGGGTTGCTGTTGAGGACGGATAGAGATACACAGCCGTTCCGTAGGCCAACACCTCCACCGAACCGATCTGATTTTTATTTCCCTTGGAAATAGAAGATGTTTCTAAACGGAGATTGATAATCTGGTCAGCTTTGGGGCAGGACTCCTTCATCCGCAGTACCGCCTCTCTTCTGGCCCGATCAACCAAGGTCTCGTAGGATCGGACATTGCCGCCGAAAAAATTCCGCAGCCCGGCAAGGATTCGTTTAAAATAATCCACGGATATAACCACGCTGCCCGTGGCCAACTTCACCCCTTTCACCTCCCTGTCCGTGCTCAAAACATGACGTCCCGAGGTGGTTGGGATCTGCATCCATTGCTTCTCCCGCTCTATGATGGAACGATAATGCTTTTTTTCCGCGATCTTGCCAAAGACATAGCCCAAGGTCAATAAGGTGAGGAAAAATATCAGCTGAATAAGCGCGTCCATAGCCCTACTCCACTGTCACGGCTGTGCCGTACACATAGATCTCAGCAGCACCGGCAGCCACGGAAGAGGTAGAGAAGCGGACATTGACCACCGCATTGGCTCCGAGCTGTCTGGCTTGGGCCTTCATACGCTTGATCGCCTCATCTCTCGATTCCTGTAGGAGCTCGGTATAGCCTTTCAGTTCTCCGCCAAAGATATTCTTGAGCCCAGCCATAATATCCCGACCTGCATGTTTGGCCCTAACCGTGCTCCCAGAAACAACACCGTAACAGGCTGTAATGCGTTTTCCTGGAATTTCCTCTATATTAGTTAACAACATATCAACGTCTCCTTGTCTTTTTATCTGCTTATCTTTTGCAGTTCTCTCGCAATTAATTACCTGGAAAATCCTGGAAGGGGGGGGGTGACTTTTCTACGCATGCAGTGGTGGGTATCCACTAAAGGGCTGAAGGAAATCGGAACCTGATTCCTATTTCCTGCCTCCTCCTTAAGGATTAAGGATAATCGAGCATTTTCTTGATTTTGTTTCTTTTACAACGAAAAAGGCTGCTGCACACCAAGCCATCATAAAATTCAAAAATATTCCGCTGGACAACTTCATCTCCCAAAACCGAAGGATCACCAGATTCAGTTAACAGTTCTGTTTTCAGAGCAAGATACGTTTTTGATTTCATAGCTATAAAATCAATAGCAATCCCATCATCATCGACCCTGACTATTGAGCCGATAGCATGAGCAGCAGCCCCTGAAGATAAAGCGGGGTCTTTGAGGTCTATTCTACAGATATCACCACTTGATTGTTTGAATGCGCCTTTAACAAATGAACCACACAGGCTTATATTATCAATATAACCATTATATTGCGCTAAAGAGAAATCAATACGTACAGCCCGTTGAATTTTTATTCTGCAAAATTTACGTTGATCTCTACCAGCCATATCTATGGATAACATCTCTAGCTCTCCAAGCTCTTCTCTCAACCTATCTAAATAAAAAGAATTTGTTTGATAAAGAATGGCGTGTTTTTCTCTATAGTTATCTCGCGCATTTTCAGCATAGCAGATTTTTTTTTTCAATTCATTGATACGATCCTGATTTGTTTTTTTATTATCCATAACATAACCATGCTGTAATGATTGATACTTTGGAAGAATGAAGAATGAAACGTGATAATATTATTAACAGTATTAACATTCAGCATAAAATTTTCAAGTATTTTAGATTCACACACCCTGGTATGCATAAATCGTTCCTGAAAATAAGATGTTAATTTTGAATTGAATATCAATAAAGTTCAGTTAAGACAAAAAATCCATTACTATCAATGATAACTATTATCTATATGTGAAGATTTATAATGGTAAGCTTCCCATGCATAAAATAATTGAGCAAAATTGAGTAATACGCTGAAGATAGGTTAAGTACTTTCTTTAGAGACTTGATTGCTACTATATAAAAAATTAAACCATTGTACTGTAAAAATAAAAAATACTATAAAGAGCTACAATGTGGCACTAAATATACATAAATATAATCTCAATAGAGCCAGACCTTCGCCACTAGGGCTGCTGAATATCCTGCTCACCGCCTTTCAATGGCAGAGAACGGAATCAAGGTCGGGCTCACGGTCATTGAGCAAGCGGAAACGGTGATTATCGACTAACCATCACATTCGAATCAATGCACAATCAGAGCTATCTTATTCTGAATTTTACAAACAATATGATGGCATTGCATAAGAAGAGTCGAGAACATCTGACCGGATTGTAATTTTTCATTCGTCAGCTCTTCAAGAGCCTTTATCTTGACCTCAGTAACCTGGTCTATAATACTCCGCAGTTCTTCGGGAGATTCCGACTGCATTTGTTTCCGGTCAAGCGCTATAGTTTCTTGCAGAAAGCTATCCAGTTCTTCTTTCATTAAACTTTCCTGTCTTCTCCCCTCTTTTTTTCTAAGCTCATTAAGCCGTAACCAAAAAAAGTAGGATATCGCAAGAAAGGCGAAAAACAGCTCTTTGACAGCGGCAAACGCTTCCATACGAGTTGCAAAAACCTCCATTCTGCGTAAGGGATTATAATATTCCCGCGCGGTTTGATCCAACGGTATCTCCAACCATGTCCCTGCCACTTTTAGAGGGAGAAAATCCGGAAAACTTGTCCTGAGATCAGTGTGATAAACCGTATCAAGGACTTTATTGACAAAAACCGAAGAGGCATCTTTCCTAACAGCGAGCAGAGCTGTGTAGGCAACGGTCTGAATGTTTTTATGGGGCAGCGTAGGTGAGGGGTGCCTTGTAAAGACTCCTTCGGGGAGCGTAAATTCGGTGAGAAATGCCTCGGATTCTGCCATAATGTGTGCGTAAGGGAGTTCGAGCACCCTCATATCTGTTTTTCCTATTTCTTTAAAACACGGGCCGCGCACCCCCATAACTATGATTCCGGCATCACAACTGTTTCTGTAGCTATGGTTGCTGCTGTCATGAAAGAACTCAGGCACTCTTGTAACTTTCTTCAGTCCGTAAAATTTCAGCAAATCGTCTGAAGTTTTCTTTGTACCAGATTCTTCCGGTCCTGTACAGACACGCCTGTTTTCCAGATCATACACAGATGTAATACCTGATTTTTGTCGGGCCAGAACAACCACCGGTTCAAGATAAAGCGGTGCTATCACAGATATCTTATTTGCTCCTTCATTATCGAGTTCCGGGAAAACAGTCGCCTGGGTAAGCAGGGCGAGTTCGACCGCGCCTTCTTTAAGCAGTCTGAGGTTTTCCAAGGTACCGGCAGTTTCTCTATTTTCAACCGACCTTCTCGTCTTGGATCTCAGTTTCTTTCCCAGAGCATCCCCAAATATATAGTACTCTCCACCCTTTGAACCACTTGCTATCCTGATCACATCGGGTAATAAAGTATCCCGTTTCCATAACCACATTCCAATTGAACCGGCTATGATGAGCAGAACAACAAGAGAGATAAGTATTTTTTTCTGGTTCATTCTAACCCCCAGCCTTGTTTGATCAAGAAATCAAGATAATGCTCCCATAATATTAAAAAGACATTGTTTCTCCTCCGTATTGAAACGTTCATCAAGATCGTAAGGATATTCAGTCACCGAACTGGCACCGACATCTATAACAACATGAAGCAATTCATTTTTCAATTTTTCAGTCACCCCGCTCTCACTGGAAAAAGATATCGGCTTTACTAATTCTCTTAAACTTTTTATAGAATCGGGATTCGGTCGCTGGTTGATGTACGGTTTAACAAAGTCTCTTGCGTCCTGAAGCTGCAGCACCAGGCACCCGGCTCTCTTATTGACTCTATCAACATGTTTTTCAAGATAATTTTCAAGAACTTTGAGTTCTCCTGGCTGCGCCTGACCGTCCGCCCATATCATTTCTATGAGCAAAATGAGATCAATCAGGTACACTTTTTCACCGGTAATACCGAATCGTTTTAATCTCTCTACAGCTTCCTTACGGGAAAGTTCCTTACTCTCTGTCATTGAACACGCCTCAGTTTGGGTTATGAATTCTTATTATATTGAAAAATATCGAACTGTTGCCTCCATGATATTACCGTTACCGGTCAGGCCAAGGCGAGAAAACAGGGTATGCCTCCTGTCTCCCCCACTTTCTCCATCATCTTGTTACATAACGGATTTCCTGTGTAATGACAATCAGTAATCAGAGAGGAAAGTGAAGAGAGGTGGGAGGGAACAATGACTTTTCTACGCATACAATGACAGGATGCGTTAACTTTACGAAAAATATCAACCTATTAAAGTGGAGCTAGCGACCCCTGCTCAGCGGAACAACAAACCATCCGCCAGATGATCTAGCCTTATTCATTATGTCTTTTTATTTTCAGCCTTCTTAACCCGTATTTGATTACTCCCAAGAGTTGTGTTGTTCAGGTTTTTAATCGCAGCTTTTGCCTCACCAGGCTTTGGCATCTCAATGAAGGCAAAACCTTTGGATGTACCATTTTCAAGGTCGAGTACCAAGTTGCAATATTGAACAGCACCGAATTCTTGAAATATTTTTTTCAGCTCATCTTCTGTGGTTGATCTATCGAGGTTACGTATGAGTAATTTCATATGTACTCCAGTTGCAATGTATTATTTATAAGGACAAACGCATTCATATTTTAATCGCAGAGCCTCCTTTAAGAGCCTCACGTCGATCATCCATTAATGAGAGAAGATACTCTCCAAAATCTCGAGAACAGAGTTCCATTGTATCGCTCGTTGCTAATGGATTACCAGAAAACAGAATATTTGAGATTGTTGTCTCAGCAAATGTGATGTTAATAAGAGGTTGTGCAGGACCAACCCACCCCTGATTTTCTAAAGCCGTTGTTCCCTGGCATAAATATATGCCTTCCATATACTGGCTGATTTTGTTGTACACTTCACTCTCTCTCACTCTCGTAGATGTAGTCATGGCAGAACGGTCCAGTCCTGTGAAATGTTTATAGGTGTCGCTAATGGTTTTAGAATTATGGTCAAAAGAAAGATTTAACTGATAATGGTCTTGATACTCAGGAGGTAACGCTGCAAAAACAGTTGGTACTAAAAATCTGAAAAATGATGTAAGAGGTGACGGATCATAGTCATCATACCATGCTAGCTCTATGCTAATTGACTCTAATTCGTTAAATTTATTTTGATTTACATTATTTAGACTATTTAAATTCTTTGCATCTGGGTTTGGGACACACCCCGCAGACATTACAGCAAAGGATAACATAAAAAAATACACTGGAAATTTGCAAAAGTTCATTATTATTCCTTTCTTAAGTTGATATAACATTGGTATAACGTTGACATAATCGGCGTACTTGAGCGAGTCCGTGTTGATGGACTCCTGTACGCTCAGCATGGGGTGTAACGTTGTGAACCGTAACAAAATTATGAGCCAATGGCAAGGGCGTTACCGTGAGGCAAGCGGCTCCTGCTACCGGCGTTGAAAGAGCCGAGAAAAAAATCCCGGCTGCCTATCGGGCTTAGGCTTCTGTCGATTATTATCATCGTCCACCTTTTCGATAACATCTTTGTAGTATTCAATCGTTTCAAATGGCACATTTGGCAACTTCTCCCCTTCCCTTAAAGAGCGTACAATATCCCTGTTTGAAATTGCGGGTTCATATGTCGGATCAATTTCCAAGGCCTGATCAAAAAAAGCCAAGGCCTTTTCTCGTTGTCCTAAAAAGGCATGGCATATACCGAGGTTTCCGTTGGCTTGCACATGGTTTTTGGTCAGCCTCAACACTTTGTTAAATTCAATAATTGCCTTTTCATATTCACTCTTTTCCATGAATGCAAAGGCCTTGTTAAAGGTATCGTGCGATTCAAGGTACTTTTCCAAGGACAAGCCTGTATCCTCCAAGATACTTTCAGCCATATTTTTCAGGAACTCTTTTGCATCTTTGACAAAATCGTCTTGCGGACCACCGAACTCAACAACCTTGTGATACGATTTGAGTGCTTCACAGATATTAAGGAGGTTATTATGCGAAACTCCTCGATTGAACCAGGCATCGACAAAAAAAGGAAATATCTCAAGACATTTATCAAAATGAATAATAGCATCAGCATAGTTACCCTTGATCGCCTGAAGTGTTCCCATGCCATAGTGGACAACATACAAATCCGAGTGCTTTTCTCTAAGCTTGTTCAGTATGGTTTCCCCGAGAGCAAGCTCTCCCTGCTCCGCATAGGTTAAGGCCTTATGGACCTCATTATCAACCTCCTCATCAATCCTTACTATGAACTTCTTGTCTTGGGATTTTTTCAATTTTTCCAGTGAATATTGCGCTGCCTGGGCATAATGGCTGCAACCTTCACAATCGGTGTTGCGAATCTCAGCACAACAGCGGGGACAGATAAACGTTTTATCTCTGAGTGTACATAAACGCTTACCTTTCACTTGGAGACAAAGAGTACATTTATTTTTCTTCATAGTATTGCTTTGTTGCTATGAGTTCTTACTCCTCAGTTTTTGCCATAAAAAACAGGAAAACCAAGAAGCTTTTTTAAAAAATCACCTGATATCGCAGCGGGAGAAAAGCCCCTTTTAAACAGGAGCACCCTGCTCAGCCGAACAACAAACCATCCGCCACAGCGTATCAAAAAAGGCCTGCTGAAAGGCCTCATCCTTGGCATAGAGTTTATACAACTCCAGTTCCTTGCGGCGTTGGGCCGTCATGACCTCATGGAGGATTTTCTCAAAAGCCAAGCTGCTGTTTTGCCGATCCGGGTTATCAGCCACCTTGGCTTGAAAATCAGGATGGGCAAGGATATGTTGCTGCAAGGAGATAAAACGAACTTTCTGCTCCTCCGGGGTTGCATCCCAGCCCTGGAACCAGCGGGCATTAAAGGCGTTGACAATCAGATCCAGGGGATCCTCTGCCGGTTCCTCATGCACACCCCGAGGATTGGGATTGGCTGGTTCGACCTCGCTGGCTGCCTCATCCAGTTCGATGGCCTGATTAAGCCGGGTGCGTTCCAGGCCATAGGTTGCCAGATCCACGGATTCCAGCAATTCATCCAGTACCTCCGCTTCCTTATGCTGGATAACCAGCTTGGGAATGAGAAATTTAAGAAACCAGAAGAGCTGCTCCCAGGCCAGGATTTCAAAGGGCATGATTGCCGCCATCTGACCGTAAATCTTGACAAACTGCTTGGCCTTGATTTTAAAATCCACCTTGCTGTCTTCGTCCAGCTCCAGTTCATGGCTAAAACGCTGTTCTGCCAGAGCAAGAATCGGGCTCAAGGCCTCAGCATCCTTATTGGCAAAATAGCCCTGACTGAACGCCTCCACCTCAGCCCATTCATAGACCCCTGGTTCATCCAGAACCGCTTTTAATTCGTGGAGAACATTGACATCCGTGGCCCTGCTCAGCGAGGTGGCGGTATAAAAAGGGGCTAAAGGCCTCCTGAATTTCTTCGACTTGGTTGAAGAAATCAAGGATGAACAGGTCTTCGGTCTTTTTACCCAGCCATTTGCCGAGCGATTGAGCCGCGACAGGGCCTGGACTGCCAAGACTCCTTGGAGCTTCTTATCCACGTACATGGCGCAGAGTTTCGCCTGATCAAAGCCGGTCAAATACTTATTGGCCACCACCAAGAGGCGGTAGTCGTCCTGATCAAATCGCTTCCGGGTATCGCCTTCGGCAAAGCCGTTCATGCCTGCCTCGGTATAGGCGACCCCATCCACGATTTTCTCCCCGGAAAAGGCAATGGCAATCTTGAAGGGTCGTCCCTTGTCCCCTAAAATCCTGTCCAGGGCCTGATAATAGCGGATGGCCGAGGCAATACTCTGGGTCACGACCATGCCCTTGGCCTTGCCCTTGAGTTTTTTGCTCCTGACCACCTTGTCGATAAAATGCTCCAGGATGATCTCCGCCTTGGTGGCAATGGTGCGCCGATCCTGCTCAACAAAGGACTTCAGCTTTTTCTGGGCCTTGTTGGTGTTGAACAGGGGATTTTCGGCAATGGATTTTTCAATCTGATAATAGCTCTTATAGGTGGTGTAATTGGCCAGCACATCAAGGATAAAGCCTTCCTCAATGGCCTGTTTCATTGAATAGAGATGAAAGGGTTCAAAGCTGCCATCGCTCTGCTTGCTGCCGAATTTTTCCAGGGTGCTGTTCTTGGGGGTGGCGGTAAAGGCAAAATAGGAGGCATTGCCCTTCATCTTGCGGGCCTGCATGGCCTTGAGGATGATATCCTGGGCATCGTCCTCGGCTTCCTCGCTTTCTCCCATGCCCTCGATACCCTCCATACTCTCCGTACCCATAGCCTGATTCATCTTGTCGGCCCCGCTGCCGCTTTGGGAACTATGGGCCTCATCAATGAGCACGGCAAAGCGTTTTTGGCTCAGATCAGCAATGCTCTCCACGATCACCGGGAATTTCTGCAAGGTGGTGACGATGATCCGCTTGCCCTGTTCCAGAGCGGCCTTGAGTTCCTTGCCCGAGCCCACCCGAGCAACAATGTTTTTTACCTCGGAAAAGGCAGCGATATTATCGCCCAGCTGTTTATCCAGCAGTCTTCTATCGGTGACCACAATCACCGAATCAAAGAGGGGGCAATCATCCGCCTTATCAGCAGGATACGTTGCTATCAGCTGATAGGCACACCAGGTGATGGAATGGGACTTGCCTGAACCGGCAGAATGCTGGATCAGGTAGGAATGCCCCACCCCGTTGTTGCTGGCATGATCCAGGAGCTGGCGCACCACATCCAACTGATGATAGCGGGGGAAAAAGAGGGTCTTCTTGCTCAGGGGATCTTTGGCCTTGCCGCTCAGGAGGACAAAATGCTGGATGATATTGGCGAGGCTGGAACGGCTGAAGATCTCTTGCCAGAGGTAGGCGGTCTTATGGCCGTGGGGATTGATGGGATTGCCCTTGCCCCAGTGCGCACCACTGGTATCCCCCTTATTAAAGGGGAGAAAAAAGGAGTCCTTGCCTGCTAGGCGGGTACACATATAGACTTCATCGGTATCCAGAGTGAAATGGACCAAGCAGCGGCCAAAACTGAGCAGGGGTTGGCGGCAATCCCGCTCGTTTGTGTACTGCCTAATCCCGTTGACCGCTGCGCTTTGACCGGTCCAGTGGTTTTTCAGCTCCAGGGTTGCCAGGGGCAGGCCGTTGCAAAAGATGACCATGTCGATGGCTTCAGCTGGTTTATCCAGGTTATAATGGACTTGGCGGATCACACTGAACTGGTTGCTGTTGAATTTCTCCTGCACGACTGCGCTGCTGGCCAGTTGGTAGAAGAGGGTGAAATGGGCGTCGTCTATTTCCAGGCCCTTGCGCAGGAGGTGGAGCACCCCGTATTTCTTGATCATGCGATCCAGGCGGGTGAGGATCTTTACCTGCCAATCGCCTGCGCGTTGGAGCTTGGCCAGCTCTTGGGGTTGGCTGGTTTCGAGGAAGCTCCAGAAGCGGGGCTCGTCCAGGGCGTATTTTGGGTTGAAGTCCTTGGAGGCTCCTTGGTGGAAGCCTTGGCCTGTGCGGTAAGGCAGGGATTGTTCCGCGACGCTGTTGGGTTGGCTGGTGGCCTGCTCTTCTCGGCAGGTGCCGGTGAGGGCTTTTTCTATGGTGGCTTCCAGGGCCTGTTCGTTGGTTTTGCTGACCATCTAAGCCACCTTGATTTTGCCGGTTACGGCGTGGTCGATGAGGATGGATTTGTATTCTTTGAGCTTGGTTATTTGTTGCTGTTGGAGGATTATAGAGTTTTCTATTTTTGCCGTTTCTGTTTCGATATGTTGAATAATATCTTCCTGTTCCGCCAGTGACGGGAAAACGATCTCCATGTTAAAAAACATATGGGAGTAAAAACGAAGCCTTGAGGAATGTAAACCCGTTGAAACTTTGTTATAGTACGCCACATATTGAGTGGATTTTAACAGTAATTCTATGAACTTTGTGTTGAGGGTGTGGTTGTCTTTGCGACGATAAACCCCGTATGATGGACTGACAATACCTGCTTGATTGGCAACACCAAGAGCACCCATCCAGGCCCACATAATATTGTAGATTAAGTCACCTGCAATACAGGTTTTAGAGCCTGTGTAATCCTCTGCCATGAACATGCTTACTTTTTTTTCAGACCGAGGCGTAACGCCTGTCATATGAGAAACTGAAAGCAATTCTTCTTGTCCATCGACTGACCGTTCATCTACTTCGGTGAAAAGGAATTTTCCCCGCTTCATCTCCCAGTGCTTGGGAATCTCCCCAATCCACTCCACCCCAGAATCTTTCATTTTTGCATCAGGATTAACCCCCTTGGTTACCGCCTTTTGGATGAGGATCTGCTTCCGCTCTTTGAGGAGGGAAATCATCTGCTCTTTTTGGGCGATGGCGGTGTCGATCTTGGTGGTCTTTTCGTCGAGGAAGTTGGCTATGGCGGTTTGTTCTTGGAGGGGGGGAGTTAAAAACAAACCATGCTTTAAGTCATGATTCCCTAAACCTACCCTTGTTATGCCATTTGAACATATTGCAAATTGCGCATTGAAAATTTTAGATTGAAATGCTCTGAATAAATATTTTCCGTATAAACCAGTATACGGTCTTATCATTGCCAAGTGATAACCACATACGACATTTGTTAATGTTTCTTTTACATAGGCAGGAACAGCAATGTCATTTGCAGTTTCAGAATCTTTAGTAATGATAACATCGCCTACCATAAGAGAAAATTTTTCAATTTGTTCAACAGAAGCCGTTGCAAGCATCAACTCCTGATCATCTGTGATAAAATCGTTTTTATAGACATCCGTATAATTGCAAAGTCGTACAGTCTTTTCATTCTTTTTGCTATGCTTATCGATATTACTTGGAAAGCAATTTGCTATAAATCCCAGCCGTTTCACCTCCCACCCAGCAGGAATCTCCCCAATCCAATCCACCCCAGAATCCTTATACCCCGAATATCTCTCAAACCGCTGCATAGATGCCCTTAAATCACATAAAAATAAGATTGTTATAACCCACCGTTAAAACAGCGGGCTATGATCGGTTGCCCCTCCGGGGCAGAACAGTCCCGGAGGGACGACAGCAAATAGCCCAGCGTTTCAACGCTGGGAACATATTGGAAACGTATCGCCGAAAACGTGCGCCCTGTACCTACCCTGAAATCGTGCGATTTCCGGTAGGGGCACGGCATGCCGTGCCCCTACAATACCTACCATAAAAGCGGTTCCTGTTGAACCCCTTAAACCCCCAAAATATCCATAATCAACCCCTCACTCTCCTGCTCCAAGGCCAAAATCTCCCCAGCAACCTCCTCCAATCCCCGCAGCGTTTATGCTGATAAAAATACTTATTAAAGCTGATCTCATAGCCAATCTTGGTCTTCTCCAAATCCATCCAAGCCTCAGCAACATGAGGTTTGACCTCCCGCAGAAAATAGCCATGCACCTCCTCCTTGAGCGGAATATTCTCGGTATCCCGCAACTCAGAGGCTGGTTCATACACCAGAAAGCTGCCTTTTTTTTCTCCAGGAAAATAACCGTAATCCGACAAAGAATCCGGCAAATTTTCCTCAGAATACCCCAGCCGCTCACACAGGGCCGCGAGCTTGGCCGTGCTCAGCTTGAGCGTCTTCTGAACCACCTTGGCCGCATCCGCATCATACCAACTGACTGCCGCCAGAATACTCTTCTTTTCCGAGGCCGTGAGCTTGATTCCCGCCTTTTTCAGGAGCTGATCAACCTGGGCTGAAAACGCATTAAAATCCACAGACTCCGCCGTACCCATCTCCTTGAGCAGGACTTCAGCCACGCTGAGCAAATGCCGCTGTTTCTGCCACAGCGCATCCAACACTAGGGCCTTGCGTTTCTTGGCGTTCAGATCCAGCCCCTGCTCTTCACACCAGGCCAGAATTTCCTTTTCCAAAGCTGGCAGCTCCGTATAGACCCGCTCGCCAAAGTTTTGCCAGGCCCAGAGCATGGGCTCGTGCAGGGATTTATCAAAGCGGAGGCCCGCGATCCGTTCCTCTGTAAACTGGGCCTTTAAACGGTTGGGCCGGTTGATGGTGACCTTGCGATAACCAAAATCTGCATTGGCAAAAACCTGGGCCGCCAGCCCGCTGTCCTCCTGGGGTTTGATGGTCTGGAACTGCACATAGGCCGCTTGGATCTCGGCAATATGTTCCGCCGTGAGTTCGCAGTTTTTGGCCCCCAGATTCTTGCGCAATTTACAAAAACGCTGGGAGGCATCAATGAGCAGCACCCTGCCCTGGCGTTGCGCCTCCTTATTATTGGTCAAAAACCAGATATAGGTGGTAATGCCGGTGTTGTAAAAGAGATTGTTTGGCAGCTGGACAATGCAGTCCAGCAGGTCGTTTTCGATGATGTAGCGGCGGATATTGCTCTCCCCGCCCCCGGCATCCCCGGTAAAGAGGCTGGAGCCATTATGGACCGAGGCAATGCGGGAACCAGTGGGGCTTTGGGAGCGTGACTTCATCTTGCTCACCATCTCCATCAAAAAGAGGAGCTGGCCGTCCGAGGAACGGGGGGTGGCCTCACAATCCTGGCTCTGGCCCCAATGATCGTTGAGCGGCACCAAAAAACGAGGGTCGATGACCTCCTTGCCGTCTTTGATGTACTTGACCTCGGAACTCCAGGACTTGCCATAGGGCGGATTGGAAAGCATGAAATCAAAGTTGATACCGGCAAACTCATCGCTGGACAGGGTGGAACCCACCCGGATATTCTCGGGATTATTGCCCTTGATCATCATATCGGACTTGCAGATGGCATAGGTCTCGTCGTTGATCTCCTTGCCGTAGAGATAGACATCCCCATCCGCCCGAATCGCCCCTTGGGGATCTTTGATAAAATTCTGGGATTCCGTGAGCATGCCACCGGAACCGCAAGCCGGGTCATAGACCGTCATCACCGGGGGCAGATTGTCCTTGATCGGCTCAAAGACAATATGGGTCATCAGATCAATGACCTCCCGAGGGGTGAAATGTTCGCCAGCCTCCTCGTTATTCTCTTCGTTGAATTTACGGATCAGCTCTTCAAAGACATAGCCCATGCCCAGATTGCTCAGCGGCGGCAGGGTGCGCCCTTCAGGGTCTTCCTTGGCAAAGGGGGTCAGGTTAATATGGGGGGAAGTGAACTTTTCCAGCACATTGAGCAGCACATCCTTGGCCGCCATATGCCGGGCCTGGGCCCTGAGCTTGAATTTGTCGATGATCTCTTTGACATTGGTGGAAAAACCATTGAGGTACTCTTCAAAATTGGCCAGGAGAAGCTGTTGGCTGTTGCTGGCCGTGGCATAGATTTTCTGCAAGGTCCAGGGGCTGGTGTTGTAAAAGACAAAGCCGCTGGCCTCACAGAGTCCGGCCTCATCCCATTCCGTAAAACCAGCCTCGTCCCGCTGAAAGGCCAGCTCTTCCAAGACCGCCTCCTTGCTGGGTTCCAGCAGGGCATCCAGACGCCGCAACACCACCATAGGCAGGATCACATCCCGGTATTTCCCTCGGACATAGATATCACGGAGGGCATCATCGGCGATGGACCAGATAAAGGAGACTAATCTATTATGTACAGCTGTATCCATGGTTTTCTCTTTACAGGTTGTATGCAGACGAACCAGCTTCGGCATCGTCTTGTATTCCTAAGTTTTTACGAGGTCTGTTTACCAGTCTTTCCAGTTACGTTTTTCAAGCCATGCCATTGATGAGGTGATGGTTTGACTTTGATTCGGTTTTATCGTAAACACTTTCCATGTCTCATCTTTTTTTAGATAAAGAGCTGTCCCGCCAAAACTCTCGCCATATCTGTCGGCTGCGAGAAAATCAACTAAAACCCTCTTCTGCTCTTCATCAACTTCTCGTATCTGTGGCGTTCTATGGTAGGCATACCATTCTCGGGGTTCTGCAATAACGGCAATGGGAACTCCAAAGTAATGAAATAAAATTTCTTGAACCCCACATTCATCCCCTGAATCTGCATATGAGTATTCCCCCTGATCGTCCCGCATGATGTCTAATTTCTCTTTTTTCGCCTTGCTGACAACACGGATACTGTGATTGAGCGCACCTAATCCATGAAACGTTCCCTGAGTATCTCCTGATAGTGCGTTGGTGATTGTTCGTATTTTCCCTTGCGTGATTTCCTTCCAATGTCCTTTTTCGTATGCATTTTCAAGGAGCAATACCTGGTCAGGGGTGACAAGAGGGGTCACTCTCGCAATGGTTTCAAACTCTTCTAAATCAGGAAGATATTGTTCATAATAAAATCGTCCCCGTGCGCTTCGAACACGATATTGAAGGGCTGTTAAAACAGGAGAGGCGTGTATGCCGTTTTCCAAGCTTTTTTGTATCTTTGCTTTTTCTTCCTTAGAAAGTTTTTTTACCTTTGGTCTTGGTTCTCTCGCTGGCCAATCCTTTCCCCATCCCATAGTATTTACCCCTCCTGTATCATATGATTTTTTATATGCGCGCTTAAATCCGTTGTAACTTATTGCTATTACTTAGACAGTTCCGTACCGCTTCCTTGATTGATCCCAGCAGGGCATCCAGATGCCGAAACACCACCATAGGCAGAATCACTCTCTATTAGACATTATATCGATTTTCGCTAACCGATTGATTTTGCGTTGTTAGTAAAACAACAACTTCCAGTTAAATCGGCAGGTTGGAAAAGATCGGTATAATGTCTATTATGTACATCGGGCAGGCACAAAAATAGAATATATTCCGGGAGGCAGTATACGGTAAACAAGAAAATAGGCAAGCCTGAACCGTTGCCATCAGCTAGTAATTAAGTTATACTTTTCAGTTACGTTTTAAAAGCATTTCTGCTTTTGCAGATAATTTCCAGCCCGGCAAATCAACGCCTTTCCCACTTCCCACTTTACGTGAATAACTATGAAAAAAACGTTTATATTGACCCATCCAAAGATCAAACGGCCAAGACTTGTTGAAGCCATCAAACACGAGGTTAAAAAATATATAAAAAGAGAGCGGAGAAAAACGCTTCCCAAAGATGTCGATTTTTGGGATTTTGACTGTCGCTTTGGTGCTGACGAGGCAACAAGTGAAGTGATTCATCCGGCTGAAATTAACAAATACATTTCTCAGGCCGAAACAAAAGAACTTGCATCTTTTTATTTGGAAATTCTGGCCAAACCGGGGCGTCGAACCAAAAAACCACAGACTAAACCGGGTGCATTTTAGAAAGTCGAGAAAATCTGAATCTGAATCGAAATCTGAACTACGTCGGGTTTGTATCAGATAGATACAAAAAATACCCCGGTAGGAAAAAAAGGAGGAGAAACCTACCGAGGTACCGGGTTGAATCTTAACAGGGTGCTTGTTAAGATAACTTGAGTCACTCTAACAGAAGAAAGATTAACAGAACATGAACGCGAGATGAATAGAGTGGAAATAAAGGACTGCTCCTCATTTCTTTCCAGCGATATTTTTTAGCGAATATGACACCCTTACCATTACCAGAAAAGCAAGGATGTCATATCAGACAGCGGAGAAGAGTTATCCTTAATCTTGCAGGCAATCACCGGTGCATCTTGGCTGCCGCCCTGGCTACCACCTTGACCGCCACCTTTTGTTCCTCCCTGTTTTCTCCCCTGCCCCTTTGCGTTTAAATTTCCACCTGTTTTAAAATCTTGCCCGGTGATGGTGCAATTTGTGCCCTGCTGGAGCAGCTGACCAGCCCCCGCAATTGCAGGAACAAAGGATACTGCAAAGAAAAGAGCTATGAGTCCTGTGCCGATTTTTTTATTGAGCTGTGTGTTCATTCTGTGTCTCCAATTAAAGATTGGCGGGAGTTATTTCCCTTGATTACAGAGGCAGAATAAACCATGAATGTAAAGAAAGTATTTCGATAAGAGATTAAGTTGTAAAGATTTTGTAAAACTCACCCCCCAATACGCGACATCCGCCCATGACAATTCTCCCCTTGGTTCTTGAGCCGCTCCTCCATCTGATGCCCTTTCGGTTTATTGCGAACAGCGTCAACCAGGGCCTGCTGAATATCCTGTTCAGAGCCTCCCCGGCGGAGAACAGAACGGAGGTCGGTCTCTCGATCATCAAGCAGGCAGGAACGAAGCATTCCCTCTGAGGTAAGGCGGAGTCGGTTACAGCGGTCACAGAAGCGATGACTGATCGGGCTGATGAAACCGATCCTCCCCTTGGCCCCCTGCCCTGCCCTGAACATCGTGGCCGGGCCGTCAGCCTTGCCCTTGGACACCGGGATCAACTCTCCCATCTCCCCGATGCGCTCCATGATCTCATCCGAGGACATATAAGCTTTTTTGTCCCAGCTTGACGAGGAACCGATAGGCATAAACTCGATAAAACGGATCTGCATTATTGTTTCCTGCGACATCCGGACAAAGTCCTCCAGCTCATCATCATTAATGCCCCGCATAACCACCGTGTTCAGTTTGATCGGGGAAAAACCTGCGGCCTCTGCCCGCTCAATGCCCTTCCAAACCTGCGTAAAATAATCCTTCCCGGTAATGCGTTCAAACCGCTCCGGCTTCAGCGTATCCAGGCTGATATTGATCTTTTTGATACCGGCAGCGGCCAGAGGATCTGCGAATTTTTCCAGCAGAACGCCGTTCGTTGTTATTCGTATATCGTTGAGGTTGTCAATTTTTGTCAATTGGTCTATAAAATGCATTATGTCTCTGCGAACAAGCGGCTCCCCTCCGGTGAGACGCAGCTTGGATATTCCCAGAGAAACGGCCACCCGCACAACCCGCAGCAGCTCTTCATAGCTGAGCAGCTCATTATGATCAAGGCGAGGAGAACATTCGGAACGATCCTTTTCTGGTACACAGTAAAGGCATTTCAGATTACAGCGATCCGTCAGAGATAGGCGCAGATATGAAACAGTCCTGGAGAACAAATCCTTTAATTCCATACTGTCCGACGGATCAACATGAGGTACGCTGTTTTTTCTTGCATGCATGTTTTTTTTAATATTGACCTTATTGGATTTTGACGTATAAACCAGCTTGATACTCTTATACTGTACACTATTACAACTCGGACAGAAAAAAGCAATACACCTCTTTGCGAACGGACTTGCTGTTTCTGTCGCCCCTTAACCTGACAACTTTCGCCTGACAACTTCCGGCTTTCTTATAGAGAACATCTATCTTCTTCATTCATATGCTTATACTTGCCATAGAAAGTTCCTGCGATGACACTGCGGCAGCTGTCCTTGACGCTGTCCTTGAAGCTGACCGCCGAGTATTGCCCAGGGTGTTGTCCAACGTGGTCAGCAGCCAGTTCGAGGTGCATGCGCAGTTCGGCGGCATTGTCCCGGAATTGGCCTCTCGCTGCCATATCGAAGCAATCTGGCCGGTGGTGAATCAGGCCTTGGCTGAGGCTGACGTGTCTCTTGAGGATATTGATCTGATTGCAGCCACCCAAGGGCCAGGCTTAGTCGGCTCTCTCCTCGTTGGATTTACCTTTGCCAAGGCAGTGGCTCTGGTTCAGCAGATCCCCTGCACTGGTGTGGATCACCTCACTGGACATCTGCTGGCTATTTTGCTGGAAAAAGAAGAGGAGCGACCTACATTCCCCTATACCGCCCTGGTGGTCTCCGGCGGCAACACCTCGCTTTTTGCTGTGGACAGCACAACCGCATTTCGCCTGCTCGGACGGACCCGTGATGATGCAGCTGGGGAGGCCTTTGATAAGGTGGCGAAGCTGCTCGGGCTTGGCTATCCGGGCGGACCGATGGTCAGCAAACTGGCCGAACAGGGCAACCCAAACGCAATTCCTTTTCCCAGGGCCTGGCTAGACAAAGAGAGCCTGGATTTCAGCTTTAGCGGCCTCAAGACCTCAGTGGCCAATTATGTGCATAAATGCCGCCAAAAAAACAACCCTATACCTATTGAAGACATCTGCGCCTCTTTTGAACAGGCCGTGGTGGATGTGCTGGTGGGAAAAACCCTTTGTGCTGCTCAACAGACCGGTCATACACAGGTTGTCATCGGCGGTGGTGTTGCTGCCAATAACAAGCTACGTCAGCAGCTCAAGACCCGCTGTGCAGAGGAGGGTTTGCGCTGTTTTACCCCATCGCCTGAGTATTGTACCGATAATGCAGCAATGATCGGTTTGGCCGGTTATTTTCAGTTTGCCATCGGCTCCACGGTCGCCCTGGATGCTGATGCTTTTTCCCGCTCCCCGTTGAACTGACGCTGAACTGATTATGCTACGAAGTATCTTTCGCCTGCCCAGATATTATTTTTTACAGATACGACGCCTGAAAGGCGATCCGGTCTATCTGGCCAAGGGATTCGCCTTTGGGGTTTTCATGGGGGTTCTGCCGCTGGTGCCGATTCAGACGATCCTGATCATTCCTCTCACTATGACCTTGCGAATCAGCACCATTGCCGCAGTGATCGCAGGCACGATGATCAGTAACCCACTGACCTTTATGCCGCAATATTACATCACTTGGAAGCTGGGCAATGCGGTTCTGCCCGGCAGAATTTCCTGGGAGCACCTAGAAGAGGTACTGCTGGCCATCAATAATGACGGCCTGGTTAACGGCCTTGCCACATTCAGTCATCTCGGGGTCAAAACCATAACGGTCTTGCTCACTGGCGGGGTATTGATCGGTATCCCGGCAGGTCTTATCAGTTATTTTTTCGCCCTTAAATTCTTTCGTACTCTTCGGGTTCACCGCCTGCGGAAACAAAAACTCAATCATAAAAAAAAATAAGGCAAACAAAGGCTATGGTGTATCAGAAGAGCAGAATCCTGCTCAAGAAGCAAGGGTTAGCTGCATCAAAGAAGTTAGGACAAAATTTTCTTGTCCACCAGCACACAGCAGAACGCATTGTTGATTTTGCCGAACTCAATAAAAAGGATACAATACTGGAAGTTGGGGTGGGGCTGGGAGCCTTAACAGGCCCCCTAGCCGAAGCTGCGGGTCAGGTTATAGGACTGGAGGCAGACTCCGGGATTATCCGTTTGCATGAGGAACAGGAGACTCTCCCGGACAATGTCCAGTTGATGCATCAGGATGTTCTCAAAGCGGATTTCAATGAGTTGGTGCGCCTCTCCGGAGGCAAACGGTTGAAGATCATTGCCAACCTGCCCTATTCCATTTCCTCACCCTTCCTTTTCAAGCTTATTGAGCACAACGAGCTGATCGACTTTGTCGTAGTCATGCTGCAAAAAGAGGTAGCCCTGCGCTTACTTGCTCAACCTGGGACCAAGGCGTACGGGGTACCCACAGTCATGCTTGCGACCTCTGCAACAGTGGAGATGCTCATGCATGTGGGACCGGAAGAGTTTCATCCCCGGCCCAAGGTGGATTCTGCGGTGATTCGGCTCTCCTTTCATCCCCTGCCGGAGAGAGCAGCAGCATTGGGTGTGTTTGATCGCAAGCTGCTCAAGACCATTATTAACAACACCTTTGGCCAGCGGAGAAAAACCCTGCTCAACGGACTGACCGCCACCGGCTTACTCAGTAAGGATGCGTTAAGAGAATGTGTTACAGAAGCCGAACTTCTTCCGACAGTCCGGGCAGAACAGCTGACCTTGGAAGAATTTGTTCGGCTTGCTCAGGTTATCAAGACACGCTTGGTATAACAGCGTACTTTTTACCGATGACGCCAGCCCCGATGAACAGGACGCTCAGGCTGACAGCGTCCGGGGTGTTTGACAGAAACACTGGCAAGTGCTGCCATGCAGGCATTTCCATAGGTTTTTTCATTGCAACCGCAGACAGGATCGTACTGTTGCGTACACATTTCCGGGCGTGGCCGACAAATCCCCTGGGCATCCGGCATATTACAGGTGCCTACACCAAAATCACAGTATTGCCCTGATGGGCAACCCAATCCTGCTATGGTTCCGCAGACACCAGGAGGCGGTTGTGGAGGTCGAGTGGAAGAAGGTTGCTGAGGTGGGCGCTGAGGATAATGGCCGGGATAATAACAGCCGTTCAGGAGCAACAGGACAAAACAACTCATGAGCCAGATAAAAAACTTCATCAAAACCTCCATGCTGTGATTCACAGTGATTCACCCCGCCCCGAAAGGGGCGGGATATTAAAAGAACAGGCTAATCAAAAGCCTGCTCGGTTTTCCATTCCTTCCAGACATTGCCGACTAAGTCAACACCTGGCTTCAGCGTCTGTTTACCAGGACGCCAACCCGAAGGAGTGGCTTCAGCACCTCCGGTTGCACGCACCAATTGAAAAGCCTGAACTTGGCGCATGGTTTCATTTACGTTTCTGCCCACAGGCGGAGTCAATACCTCATAGCCTTGGACCACGCCATCTGGATCAATAATAAAACGACCGCGTGCCTCTACGCCTGCCTCTTCATCATAGACACCGTATACTGTCCCAACCTTACCACCAGCATCAGAAAGCATGGGAAAAGGAACACCGCCATCAACCATCTTGCTTAATTCATGGTCATTCCACATTTTATGGGTAAACTGGGAGTCAATGGACATGGAGAGCACTTCTACGTTTAATTTTTGCAACTCAGGGTATTTTTCAGCGACCGCTGAAATCTCGGTTGCTCAAACAAAGGTAAAATCACCCGGATAAAAACAGAGAAGCACCCATTTTCCGAGATAGTCTGAAATCTTCACACTGACAAACTCGCCCTTATGATACCCCGATGCAACAAAATCAGGGGCCGGTTTTCCTACCTTAATCATGCTCTTTTTCTCCTTAATGATCTGCTGTTCTGCTTCCGGAATAATATCAGGTTCCTTGCCTACTGGCCCCCCTGCGGGTCTTGTGCATCCTGCTGCTTTTTCAGCCATAAAGCTCTCCTCGTTAAGTTTTATCTACCTGATTAATCAACATTACATTATGATGTGATAATTTCCCTATGAACTACCGATTATATCGGTTGAAAGCTAACAGGGTTGTTCTATCTTTTCAAGAAGAAATGCAAGTCATTAACTCATCCTTCCTGGGTTTCAACTTCCAGAATTTCCCCTGAGTTATAATCAAGCAGAAGCGGAGAACGCAGCACGCCATTTTTCCCCTGGACATTAGCGTTGATGTACCAGGTTTCACCGTGCTTGACCGCGCCGTGTCGATTATGAATATGGCCAAAAATATGATATTTCGGTTTGAGGGCTGCGACAGCGGCAGCCAAGTCTGTACAACCGTGCGAGACAGGACCATTTCGGTCAAGAATGCCGGACGGCGGCGTGTGAGTCACCAGAATATCAATGCCCGGCGGAATCATATCCCATTTTCTTTTCAAGACCTTACCGCGCGGCAGGGCAAACGCATCACAGGCATAATCATTAAAAAGGGGATTCCAGGGAGCCCCGTAGATAGTAATCCCTTCAATGACAACAGCTTCATCCTGAAGATATATGGCCTCTGAGAGGAGAGATTTTGCCTTTTCCGGGTCATCGGTAAGCCTATGATCGTGATTACCAGCAACCACGACTTTATATTTATGGGGCAGGCTGTGCAGGAAATCATTAAAATCAGCAACCTCACGATCGGTTCTGCAATGGGTCATATCCCCAGCAAAAATAAGGAGATCTGCATCCGGTACTTTAATCTTCCAATGTGAGGTATGGGTATCACTAAATATTGCTACTTTCATAATATAATAAGATAAATCCAAGACATCCCCCGGCCTGAACGGACAGGAGAGCAAAGTTGAGGTGTTCTTTTAAGGGCGCTGCAAGCAGCTTGGCAAACAGCTTGATCAGGCAGCTGAAACGGAGTCAGTTTCCGGGGGAGGATCAGCTTTTTCATCCCGGAACAAACCAAAAACAAGGACAAAGAGGCCGAGCACGGAGATCACCAGGCTTCGAAGCAGATTGACCTTTGCGTGATGCCGAAGGACAAAAAAATCATCGGCCAAATTCGGAACAACTGTGCTTATCTCGCGCAATCGACTTGCCCGCATAGAGGCTTTATCAAGCATAATTCCAGAAAGTGTTGTTTCCTGAAGCAAGACGTTTCGATGCTGAACAATATGCTTCATTTGCTCGCTCTTGCTCATCCGATAGAGCGCCGAGGCAATCTGTAACAGATTGGCATCGCTGGTGTCAAGAAGCAAGCCGATCTTTCCTTCCTGAATAAAATCAATGGATTCAATAGGGACATACAGTTTTTTTATCTTCCCCTCTTTTCCTTCCGTCACAACAACTGCTTTCAGCAGATTCAACCGAGCATCGGTCAGTATGACGGCTCCGGGAGAGCGATCATCTGTCGCGAACTCGGCAACCGTCATTCGTTCAGGGATGGAGTGTTTTAGCCCGCCGTAGCATGGTACATACCGCCGACAAGCAAAAGTAGCCGCATATCATAATGATATTTCGCCACATGACATTTCCTCTCACGAAAATTTACTTTGATGGGCTGATAACAGAATCGAAATCGATCAGCCTGATATTTTTCAAGGACTCCTTGAGGAGTATTCTATTATACTCTACGTCGTCAAGCGACTCCTTGCAAAATATGTTTACGTGAAAAGGTTGGTGGAAAAGGTTCAGTACCCTTCAAGAGCCTGGCTTTTATGCTTGACTTGTTTCTGTAGCAAGGCCCGTTCGCGGGCAGGCATGGGCTTTTCAAGACCTTTCTGATAGCTCTCCATATCCGAGACCTCCTGCTGCACCCGATTACTGGAGCCAGCAAGACCTTTTATTTTTTTCTTGACCAAATTCAGGATACTATCAGCGTGTTTTGTTTCTCCTCGGTCAACGGCTAGAGCTGCTTCTTTGCGGGCGAGATTGGCCTCAAACACAGCAGAACGCTCGGTAATCTCATGATTTAGGTTCTCCGCTATTGCCTGCTGATTTCTTATATAGGTCAGTCCGATACTCCGGGACATGGAACCGGAACCTCCGCCGCCGGGATTTGAGTACGATACCTGAACAGTTGCTGCATTATTGATCGCGCCCGGTCCACGCTGGCGGGGCTGAAATCGGATCTGCATACGTCGTCGCTCTCCGGCAGCCAGATCCCCGAAGCGAACAGAGACGGTATTGCCATTGACTTCAAAGGTATTGGCAAAGACCTGCTCAATAAGAAAATCCGGGGTCAAGGTGATGGTCGCCTTGATATCCGCTGCAACCAGTTGCTCAACCGAATTGAATTCCTTGGCGAGGATGGCTTCCATACTTTCCGGGCGATCAATAAAATAGTACATGCCCCGCCCGCTTTCAGAAAGAGCCGCCATCAGATCTTCATTAAAATCCAAGCCCACCCCAAAGGTACTCAGGGAGATTCCGGCATCAGCTCCTGCAAAACCATATGAGAAAGCTCGGCAGAGGACGTGATACCACATTGGCCTTACCGTCGGAGAGCAGAAGCACCCGGCTAATGGTTCGCAGTCCGGCAAATTCTCGGAGCTGATGATAGCTTCAATCAGTCCGGCACCGAGATTGGTTCCGCCATCTGCACGCAGGGACTGGATCAGCCACCGGGCCTCCTGATTCACCTGCACAGGGCTTGAGGGCAGCACCACCTTGGCCTGGGTATCATAGCTGATAATGGCGAGCCGGTCTTCGGGACGCAGTCGATTGACCAAGGCAATGGCTGCCTGCTTGACAGAGTTAAGCTTATTCTCGTCCCGCATAGAGCCAGAGGTGTCAATAACCAAGGCGAGATTGAGCGGCAAGCGCTTTCGCATTGTGTCGGTTTCCGTGGAAGCCGTCACCAGGATTTCCAGGTAATGGGGTGCTGGTTGCTCAGAATAAATAGTGATATTATCAAAGGCGGCCTGGAGTTGCAAAGGGTCGGACAGGGCGGTTCCGACAAAGAGCACGCTCAGCAGGACAGCCAGCAACGGTGCCGTAAGAACCGGGTTTAAGGCTTTCTGAAAAAAACGATGGCGGATTTTCATGAATGTCCTCCTTTGTGATTGAGGTTTTTTCTTTAAAGTTTTCTGCGGTCATCACACAGCCTACGTCATAATAACATCAGGCAAAGGATAGCCAGGATCGCGTCCGCCCCAGTTCAACTTATTGCGGAGAATATCAAAATAACCCTTGTGCGGGGAACTGATCAAACGCAGCGGTTTAGCTGCCGCTTCAATAGAAAGAAAATCATTGGCCCGCATAGTCCAGCCAAGGCGACCGTCCACCATTATTTTGACATTGGTCGAGGGCGGAGCCAGCTGGGCTGTCACCCGAGTTCGAGGGGACAGAAGAACAGGTCGAGATTCGAGCATAAAGGGACAGATCGGGGTGACAAGGATGGTGCGGAGTTCAGGATGGGCGATGGGACCGCCTGCGGAAAGATTATAGGCGGTGGAGCCTGTGGGGGTGGAGATAATCAGGCCATCCGCCTTATAGGTGGTTATGTATTCCCGATCCGCCCAACAGCCGAGCCGCATCATCGGTTCAGTGCTGCTCTTGACGATCACTACCTCGTTGAGGGCAAACATAGGCGGCCCGGCAGACTCGCCGTTTTCATCCAGCAACTCAGCCCTGAGCATCATCCGCTCCTCAAGAGAAACCCCGCTGTTAAGGATTTCCTCAAGGGCCTGATACATCTCCTCAGCAGCTACCTCGGTCAAAAAACCAAGATTGCCAAGATTGATGCCGACCACCGGGATGCCGTGTCGCGCAGCCTGATCCGCCACATGCAGCAAGGTACCGTCACCACCCAGAATGGTCAGCATGTCCATTTCCGGATCAATCCGATCCAGTTCCGCTTTTATTGAGCGCTTTTGGCACCAGTCAGCCAGCTCTCTGCCCACCCGGAGGACTTCAGGAGAATCCTTGCGGGTGATAATCCCGGCATAGCGAATATGCATATTATGTTTATCCGTCGTATCCGTTGTCTTCGTCGTACACTAAAATTATTGTCCCAAGGCTTTGGAACGCTCTGTTGCCGCTTCCACAGCAGTCATAACAGTGCCTCGCAGGCACCCTTCTTCCAGAACCTGAATCCCGGTAATGGTTGTTCCGCCCGGCGAGGTAACCTTACCCTTGAGGACCGCTGCAGGCTCACGGGTTTCCATGGCCAGCTTGGCAGAGCCGTACAGGGTCTGGGTTGCCAACTGCTCAGCTATTGGACGCGGAAGTCCGGCCAGCACTCCGCCGTCAATCAGAGCCTCAAGAAAAGTAAACACATAGCCCGGCCCGGAGCCGCTCAGCCCGGTGACTGCGTCAAGAAGATTCTCCGGCACTTCGATACAGGTGCCCACAGAGGCAAAAATCTGTTGGGCAATCTCCATATCCTCCTGCCGAATATTCTCATTGCCGCTCATAGCAGAAGCACCAGCCAAAACTAAGGCCGGAGTATTAGGCATTACCCTGACAATACGCCTTTTGTCACCAGCCACCTGCTCGATAAAAGAGAGAGGGATACCGGCAGCTATGGAAATAAGCAGGTGATCGTCCGTGAGATGGGCGCAGCACTGACGGAGAACCGGTTCCATGATTTGCGGTTTTACCGCCAAAATAATGACACGACTTTTCTCAGCAACCTCAGCTGCTGTTTCCACGGCCTTGACCTGATAGGTACTTCCCAGGTACTCACGCCGTCGGACCATGGGCTCGGCAACGGTAATGTTTTCCGCCTTTGTCAACCCAGATTCTATCATGCCACGAATCAGGGCTTCCCCCATCTGACCACCACCAATCATACCTACATACAATGTTTTCTTCATGATTTTTCCTCGTTTTTCTTGTATATAAAGAATAGTAAACCGTCCTCCTCCGAAGGGGGAGGTGTCGAACTTGAAGCGTTCTCCCGCATTTTTTCAACTCTCTTGCAAATAACAGAGAACATCCCCAAGTCTTCACATTATTTTGCTCGTTATCATACCAGCATATGAAAAAAAATCATCTCTCAATTGCAGAAGCTGCCGAAGAACAACTGAGTAAGAGGAATCAGAGGTAAACGAAAGTTACTGAGGTGTCTTGTAAAAAAAACTGTATTCTCAAGAAACATTCCAGCTCATTTTGTCCTAAAGATAGAAAATAGAGCGTACTTCATCAGGAGAATTCTTTTACACTCAGTTCAATTCCAATCTTTTGTTTTAATAAATGAATATCCCCTCTTTTTCAAAAAGAAGAGGAGGATTTTCCTCTTTCTTTCACCTTGAAAAAACTTCATAAAAACATTACAATTCAATTGTTAAACTTATTGTACGGTCTCAACCTCAATGGCGGATAATCGACGAATAAGGCTGGTCGGTTCAGGACAACCGATCCTTGTTTTGTTCTGCACAGATAATGCGTCAACAACTCAACACTCCTTCCTGTTCTTCCGCAGGAAGGAAGGGTTCGCTACCCTGTCAACTTAAAGGATAAACATGAAGAAAGTTCGTAAAGCCGTTATTCCTGTTGCCGGGCTCGGCACTAGATTTTTGCCCGCAACCAAAGCAATCCCCAAAGAAATGCTCACCATAGTTGATCGTCCGACGATCCAATACATTGTCGAAGAGGTGGTGGCTTCTGGAATTGAAGAGGTGATCCTGATTACCTCAGCAGGAAAGTCGGCCATTGAGAATCATTTTGACTATAATTATGAGCTTGACACCATCTTGAAGGACAAAAACAAGGATGCCCTGCGGGAGGAGCTGTCCCTGACTTCCTCCCTGATTGACGTTGTTTCAGTACGCCAAAAAGAACCGCTCGGTTTGGGACATGCTATCTGGATGGCCCGCAAGGTCGTGGGAGACGAACCCTTTCTGGTCCTGCTGGGAGACGACCTTGTGCGCAGTAAGGTTCCGTGTTGCCGACAGATGATTGATCTCTATGAAAAAGTCAACGAGTCAGTTGTGGCGATCCAGCGCGTTCCTATGGATCAGACCTGTCAATACGGTATTATTGAGGGGAAAGAAACTGATTTTGAACGCACTTTCAAAGTAAAGCAAATGGTTGAAAAACCGGCTCCGGGCACCTCTAAATCCGATATGGCTATTATCGGGCGTTATTTGCTGATGCCGGAAATCTTTAAGGCTCTCGGCAAAACCTCTCCCGGACATGGCGGGGAGATTCAGCTGACCGACGCCCTCCAGTCCCTTGCTGATCAGCGTGGCATGTATGCCTATGAGTTTGAAGGAAAGCGGTATGATGCCGGAGACAAGCTAGGTTACCTTAAGGCCATTATTGATATCGCCTTGGATCACCCGACTCTTGGTGAACCTCTACGTGACCACCTTAAATTTGTTTGTGACGGCAAAAACTGCTTACAATAATATTCAATATTCCGGCGACAGAACAACACTATGATCGTCTATGAAGTTGCTGTCGCCGCCCCTCTTTTCGGCAGTTTGACTTACGGTCAACCTGTCGACACTCCAACCCCTTTAACTACCGGCATTCGAGTGTTGGTTCCTCTGCGAAATCGCTCTATCACCGGTTATATTCTGGCCTCTGTAAGCCCTCCTCCCGACCTCCCTTATCAGATCAAGCCGATTTTGGAACGACTTGATGTTGCCCCTCTTTTTCCAGAGCAACTTATACCGTTCTTCCGATGGATTGCAGACTATTATCATTATCCACTGGGCGAAGTCATTCAAACCGCGCTACCTTCCGGTCTCAGGGCTGGTTCCGGGTATGAAATCACTCTGACTGAGGCCGGTCACCGGCAACTGCCAGCAGCTCTGAACGCCCTGAAAAATCGGGCCGCATGGATGAACCGATTACTGGAGAAGGGGAAGCTGCTGCCGGGAACAGTAAAGACCATCCGCAGGAAAGCAGTCATGCAGAACCTGTTACGAACATGGCAGACTGCGGGATGGATTGATATCAACGAGGTGATTCTTAGCCCAGCGGTCAAGGAAAAAACTGAAACTGTGGTCAAGCTGAATACTGCGCTTCAGGAAAGCCTTTCCCGCTATCAGCTAGATACAAAGGATAATCCAGAGGAAACAGCTGTTACCCCTGCTGTTACCCCGGAAGGTTTGAAAAAATCTGAGATCAAAACTTTAGACCTGTTTTTTTGTCATTGCAAGGGACAACCTCTTATGCCTCGTGCCGAACTGATCCGACAGTATTCTGGAGCGGGCAAGGCCCTGCACAGTCTTGCAAAATCCGGTCTGGTTACCCTTGAAGAACAGCGGGTCTATCGAGACCCTTTTGGAAAAGTGCCACCTTTTTTTCCAAAACCGGCAACCCTGACCACGGAACAAGAGCAGGTTATCAGCAAAATAAAGACCGCACTTGATATCGGAGGATTTCAGCCTTTTCTCCTGCACGGCGTGACCGGATGTGGAAAAACCGAAGTCTATCTGCGGGCTACGGAACATTGTCTGGCCTGCAAAAAAACAGTACTGGTTCTGGTGCCGGAGATAGCCCTGTCCTCCCAGTTGGAAGGCCATTTTTATTCTCGCTTTGGTGATACCTTGGCCATCCTGCACAGCGGGATCTCAATCGGTGAACGGTTTGATCAATGGCAGCGAGCTCTTCAGGGCAAAGTACGTATTGTCATCGGAGCCCGGTCCGCTGTTTTTGCCCCGCTTGCCACGCCCGGCTTAATCATCGTTGATGAAGAACATGAACCCGCCTATAAGCAGGATGATGGACTTCGCTATAACGGACGGGACATGGCTGTGTTACGGGCAAAGTTTGCCGACTGCCCGGTTCTGCTTGCCTCGGCAACTCCCTCTGTGAGCAGTTTTTATCATGCTGAACAGGGAAAGTATCACCTCCTCACCATGACCAAACGGATACATGATCAAGTTATGCCCGAGGTCACTGTTGTCGATCTGCGAGAAAAAAAACGGGAACGAAAAAACGCTTTTTTCTCTCATCAGCTGCTCACCGCCTTACAGGAAAACTTAGAGAAACAGCAACAGAGCCTGCTCTTTGTCAATCGCCGAGGCTATGCCGCTTTCATGCTGTGCCAGGACTGCGGTTACATTATTCAGTGTCGCCACTGCAAGGTCTCTTTGACCCATCATCAGGGAGATAATCGTTTACTCTGCCATTACTGCGGCTATTCAACAACGCCGAATCTCGTCTGTCCAGATTGCGGTTCCAGCTCCATTGTAGGACTCGGTGTGGGGTCGGAACGAATTGAGCAGGAGGCACGGCAACTCTTTCCTAACGCCAGGATTACCCGCCTGGATAGCGACACAACAAGAGATCGTAAGGCATATCTGCGCATTTTAGATCAGGTACGCAACCATGAAGTAGATATTCTGGTCGGCACGCAGATGGTGGCCAAGGGCTCCATTTCCCTGCAATGACCTTGGTGGGCATTATATGGGCAGACAGCGGGCTCGGAATTCCCGATTACAAGGCGGCAGAACGTTCTTATCAGCTCCTGGCCCAGGTGACTGGCAGAGCAGGACGGGGCGAGCATTCCGGTAGGGTTATTGTTCAGACCCATCAGCCGCAACATTATGTCATCGAATTTGCCCGCTCCCATGCATACAAGGAGTTGTATAAGCAGGAAGTAGTATTTCGGGACGCTCTTTCCTACCCACCATTCGGTAGGCTGATAAATATGAGATTCAGTGGCGAAAAAGAAGAAGATGTGGCAGTAACTGCTCGACAATCAGCTGATTTCTTTCGCAGTTTTAAAGAAAAAACCGTAGAGATTATGGGACCTGTTCCGTCACCCTTATCTATGATAAAAAAGCGTTTTCGCTGGCAATTACTGCTCAAAAGCCGTGAACCGGAAAGGCTGCATCGGCTCTGCGAGCTGGCTATTATGGAAAAAAGACACGTTTGCCGAGCTGGCGTAAGGATGGGTATTGATGTGGATCCGGAGAATATGATGTGACTGTGACGAGGGCAAGAAAGAACAAAAAAAGAAACACCCCAAAACGGGGTGTCCTGTCCAACTATAAAAACACCCCGGTAGGAAAAAAAAGGAGGAGCAAACCTACCGAGGCGTAGGGCTGAACCTTGTTTTGCTCAAAAAACCAGTTCCGCTAATACATGCCCCGACAGGAAAAAAAAAGGAGGAGTAAACCTGCCGAGGCATAGGGTTGAACATTATGTTGCTCAAATAACTAACTCTGCTAATACATGCCCCGACAGGAAAAAAAGGAGGAGTAAACCTGCCGAGGCATAGGGTTGAACATTATGTTAGATACAGAGTAAGCGGAGTTAAATGCCCCGGCAGGAAAAAAGGAGGATCAAACCTGCCGAGGTGTAGGGTTGCGCACCCTATGCTATATATATAAAAGGGGGAAATAAATTATCTTTATTCAGAACCCTGTTGTATCTCCGTTATATTCTCCGCTTTTGCCAACTGTCTTTCTTTTATTCTTTTACGTTGTTTTCGTAATTATAAATGCTATATTCATGCCACTTTTTCTTGTTTCTACAGCTTTCTTCTAATTTCTTGTAATGACTGCTCTAAAGCAGGAACGAGAATCTTTGCCAATAAGATATCTTTCTTATTAACAGATTAAAATGAGTATTTTTTATCCTTAACTCAAGAAAGTACGGGTAAAAAATACACATATCTTGCCGGATATCCTGCGATTTACAATTTCTTCGCAAAATCTGTGCGGTATCTTTTGACTTACTCTCCTCTGATAGAGTAAACTCTTTTTTTATCTGTTTGGACAGATCGCTTGCGCGAGAAATGTTCGACACAAACCACTGAATTCAAAAATAAAAAAAAACAAAAAAAGTGTCAGAACATCAATACGACGAATCGAAAATAAAGACCCTCAGTTCCCTAGAACATATACGTAAACGTCCCGGCATGTACATAGGCCGGCTCGGTAACGGATCTGATCCTGATGACGGTATCTATATCCTGCTCAAAGAGGTGATCGACAATGCCGTGGACGAATACATCATGGGATACGGCAAACAGGTTGATATTTTCATCGAAGAAAATGGCCGCTGTCGGGTGCGTGATTACGGGCGCGGCATTCCCCTGGGCAAAGTTGTAGAATGTGTTTCTGTCATCAACACAGGAGCCAAGTATAATACCGATGTCTTTCAATTTTCTGTGGGATTGAACGGGGTGGGAACCAAGGCAGTAAACGCGCTTTCCGAACAATTCACCGTCTGTGCCTTTCGCAAGGGACGGTTCAAAAAAGCGCTCTTTGAGCAAGGTACCCTTGTTCATGAGGAAGAAGGAGAGACTGAGGAAAAAGACGGCACACTGATCGAATTCCTTCCAGATACAGCGTCCTTTCCCAGCTATTCTTTTGACATACACTATGTTGATCAACGCTTATGGCGTTACGCCTATCTTAACGCAGGCCTGATCCTGTATCTTGATGCGCCGAGTTTGCAGGAGGAGGCAGAACAGGAAGAGACGAAAAAAAACACGTCGGCAAAGAAAAAATACTATTCAGCAAAGGGGCTTCTTGACCTGCTGGAAAAAGAGCTTGATGACAGGGGCATCTATCCTCCGATTCAATTTGCTGAAACCGCGCTAGAGTTCACCTTCACCCATACAGACGATTATAGCGAGACCTATTATTCTTTTGTCAACGGCACCTATACTTCTGAGGGCGGGACCCATCTCTCGGCCTTTCGCGAAGGAATACTGAAAGGGGTCAATGAATTCTCAGGCAAAAAATACACGGGAAAAGATGTGCGGGATGGCATTGTCGGCATCCTTGCTGTTAAGGTGCAGGAACCGGTTTTCGAATCACAAACAAAGAATAAATTGGGAAATACCGATGTAAAAGGCTGGATCGTCAATGCAGTTCGAGAAGCTGTGGCCACCTACCTGTACAAATACCCGGAGAGCACGGAAATCTTTTTGGATAAGATTCAACGTAATGAGCGCATCCGTAAAGAGTTACAATCTGTGCGCAAGGAGGCCAAGGCAAAAGCCAAAAAGGTCGCTTTCAAAATTCCGCAGCTGAAGGACTGCAAACATCATCCTTCCCGACAAAATCCGTCTAAAAAAGGCCGGGAGAATATGATCTTTATCACTGAGGGTCAATCCGCTGCTGGCTCCATTGTCTCCTCCCGTGACCCCATGATCCAGGCTGTGTTTTCCCTCAAGGGAAAGCCGATGAATGTCTTTGGGCAAAAACTTGATCTCCTGTATAAAAATGATGAGATGTACTCCCTGATGCGGGGTCTGAATGTCGAGGATTCCATTGCCGATCTGCGCTTCGACAAAATCATCCTAGCAACCGATGCAGACGTGGACGGGTTACATATCCGCAACCTGCTCCTTACCTTTTTTCTCCATTATTTTGAACCGCTGATCAAACTCGGTCATGTCTACATCCTGGAGACCCCTATTTTTCGAGCGAGAAACAAGAAGCAAACCATCTACTGCTATTCTACTCAGGAAAAGGAAGAGGCCATCAATCTCTTGAAGGGTCGGGGCACTGCTGCCTCGGTGGAGGTTACCCGCTTCAAAGGACTCGGGGAAATTTCACCGCCGGAGTTCAAACAGTTCATCGGATCGGACATGCGAATTCTGCCGGTACGGCTGGACAGCCTGTCTGAAGTCGGTCAGGTGCTCAGCTTTTACATGGGGAAGAACACGCCTGACCGTCGTCAGTATATTATGGAACATCTGGTATTGCGACCGGTGTGATGTACATGCTTAGCATCTTAGCGCTTACCGCTAGCGTTACACCATAACCGGCTCAAACCATGATGTACTCTTCCTTGATCATATTATCGATAAAATCAAGGACAAAATTTCGCTGTTCCGGGGTGGCCCAGTCGATACAGGAGCAGCGGATATTGAGGGAACTGCGCACAAGAAACTCGATACGTATCTCTGTTTTCTCCAAAATAACGGAGAAATAAAACGGGCCGCAATCAGGATGATTCAACTGTTTCAAAGCGAGTAACTTCCCAGGAATTTCAAGCCAAAAAACACCGCTTATAGGTCCCGGCTTTAAGGTCCGTTTCAGATAATTATCCAGATTATCGTGTTCAAGAAAAGAAAGCTCATCTACTAAAAACTGACGCATATTTCAACACCCTGTAATATTTATAATAAGATATAAAATCAAAAATGAGAATCAACATAAAAGGCTTTTCAGTAAATGCAATATCCAAGGGAGGAGGCATCCTTACATTATTGAATTGCTGTAAAAAATAACAGCCTATTTTTTCACAGGTCGGACAATACTATATACATAACTGAGATCATATGGCCTATACCACGCCGGTTCGCCACGCCCTTCGCCTCCATAGCTTAACATCAGCCCAATGTGCTTTTCATAATCAATCCAATCTATAAAGATAGCACTATGTCGTGCCTCTCGGTAATTGTGATTAATATAGAATAACCAGTCACCAGGAAGAATCATCCCCCTATCAGCATACCGCTCCGTCTCTTCGCCTCCCTGAAAAATACTCCGTCGCTGGTCCCCGGTATATCCGGCCCGGCTGTACACTGTATCCACATAATCCCAGCAACCGCCCTGAATAATCTCTTTGCTTTCCAGACTCATCTCTCTCCCAATCTGCAATACTTTCAAAGCCTGAGAATTTGCCTTTTTTTCTGCATAAAAAATAACATCCAGAGTGTTTAGGTCATAATTTTGGCCAACCAACTCTTCAGGTGCCAAGTCAGGAATTATCTCATCCAAGGACGGCTTTTCCATGTCTACTTCCATGACCGAGCCCGCATCAGTATCAACATATCCACCTGACTTAGCTACTGATTTATGCTCATCCACAAATTCTATAACAGGAGGCATAAACGGCTGAACCTTCACAATTGTTGCTGAATTAAATCCAGTCAGAATAAATTCAGCAGAATCCTGCCCTTGAATTGTCCATCCATCATGCTGAACTTTCCATACCAGCAAGGAACCACCGCCTAGTCCGACCACTATGAGCCCGACCCTTATCGCCTGCTTCATAGTCATTCACCTCGTTTGCTCAACCAAACTGGCGTTACCGGATATGGAAAAGCATAAAAGCCATATTTCAGCAAAATTTCATTTTACTGATGCGTAACATCAGAAAGTACATCGTAAATTACGATCACTACAAAAATTATATCACAAACATGAACAATTCCGGTAACAATTCTTAGTTTCAAGCAAAAAATCAATTAACCTTTGCTTATCCAATATCGCTTTATACTGCTGAGAGCAGAGAGAAAGAAGAACTGATGAAAATGAAGGGGAGAAAGAAAAACAAAGAGAGGAAATGTGCTGCTGGCGAAAAAATTATTTTTGAGCAGGCAATGTCACCTGTTGGGCAGGATAAATAAGATCTGGATTGGCAATCTTATTTTTCTTGGCTACATCAAGATAATTAAAACCGCTGCCGGTATATTGCTCAGAAATATTCCAAAGCGTATCACCCTTGTTCACGGTATGACGGGTATGGCCTGACGTGCCCTTTGCCGGAGACATCAATGATGATTTTTTTTGGTTAAGCGGAGCCCTTGTCTCTTTTCTCAGATCACCGCTACGATCTGTTTCCGTTGAAGGAGCAAAAGCGAGCTCCATGCTAACAAAGATTGTCTGAGCTAATGATACATCAACCTGCTTTTTCTCTCGCGGCATACTCTGCACCGTTACGTTCTCTTTCACTATCCATTTACTCCGATCGTCAGATGCAGAGGAGTCTACAATGCGTCTAACGGATATGCCTTTAATACCAGCCTCTTTACCATCCCCGACGGTATCTAGTGAAATACCCTGGAAAAAATACGCAGCCGGTACAGGTAGTTTTTGCTCCATGCTCTGTTCATTCGCCTGGGACCAATCAATGGACGGGGTGATGTCAAGCTCCCCGTGAGCCCTTTTTATCCCCTGTAATAACATCATAACAACCTTTTGACTGCCCTCTTCTTGGCTCTCATCTTCTGCATCTGTGTTATCAGAGAAAGCAACTGCCGAGCCCTCAACAGGATCCTTTTCCATACTTACGGCATTCTTTGATACAACCTCATCAACTGAATCATCATTACCATGAACACTCTCGATAGAACTTTTTTGATCCTGCCCCTGGTACTCGGTCTTCCCCTGTTGCGTCCCACCATTTCTTGAAACACTCTCTGAATCAGCCCCTATCTTTTCCGGGAAATCCTCAAGCAAATTATTCGTTGATATTTGCTCAGGAATCGCTTGGACAGGCTGATCAACCGGAGCCTCTGAGATCTCCTCCTCAGTTTCTTCTTGGCCTGCCAGAGTTGATTCCGATTTCGATAAAGCTGGTGAAGAGACAACAGACGGAGAATAATTATTTCCCTCTACATTCTTTACTGTTAGGTTACCCCTCTCTATATTCACAGGTACTTCGCCCTGAATATTAGGAGATGCTACACTACTGATTTTTGAGAGTTGAGATTTTGATTTTATGCTTTTTCCACGAGAAACATCCTCATTTTTAAAAACAAAAAGCCAAAGAAGAAATCCCGAAACGAGACCCGGCAGTAAAAGAATCATCCACAGCCTAAAACGCCTCCTGCTCTCCTTATCTTGCTGCGGCAAGGCCTGCGGTTCAATTACCGGCTCATGGACTACATCCTTGAAAAGGATATCTCTTTCTTTCTGCCGCGCCTTATCGAGTTTTTTTTTAATTTCTCTTGGATCAGGTGAAACAAGAGACGGAAATTTGACCTGCTTTACAAAGTCATCATGCGGTATAAAAAGAGGAGAATCAGCCTGTTGTGTTGCGGGGACTTGACGAGAAAAATCTTTGAGTTCTGGAAAGGCATCTGCATCTTCAAAAACATTCCAGGTGTCCGGCACTAACAGCGCTTCCTTCCCATCCTTAAGCTGCTCAGGAACATCCAGAGGGAGATCTTCTTCCTTTACTCCTCCCTCGGTAACCTCAATAGCTGGAACAAGCTCCTTTCTTGCCTTTTTTTCCATCTGCTCATCGGCCCCGTCGATGGAATCAACTTTTCTTTCAGTATTACTCTCAGCATCGCGTGCTGCTGAAGAAGAAAACTCGGAGTTTATAGCGCCTGCATTTTGCAGGCCTTCAATGCTGCCCTCATCCTTTTCTTGAAAATCCGAATCAGGGGCGTCCCCTCTTGTTGCACATGCCAGCTCATCAATAACAGTCTTCTCTTTCGGTTTTTTCGGGGGAGTCAAAGGCTCTCTTTCCGCTGCCAACTTCTCGGCACGGTCTTCTCCGTCCTTCTGCTGAGAAAACACAGCTGACAAGGAAGATTGCAGCAATGGGTCCTGTTCATCAGTGAACAGAATTACAGGCACATCTGACAGGCATCCGTCGCCTGCTGTTCCTTCAAGAGGTCCAGAATGCTCAGGGGAGATGGAGATGCCTTCTTCCTTTTTTACCTGCTGACCATCAGCACCTCGTTCTTCATCTTCCTGCAACGGATTCTGAAGCACTACTAGGGTGCTGTCCGCCTGAATTGCAAGCGGTTCAGCAAGATGCTGCGATTTGTCAAAAGCGGCATCAACCGCCTGTTCCTCTCTCAACTCCTCGTGAATTTCAGGGACGCTTGTGTCCTCTCCCTCTCTCAACAACCTTGCTGCCAAGGTGGACCTCATCAAAGCGTCCCGCTCTTCTGTCAGCAGGACAGGTGATGCTTCCAAAGGCACATCAGAAGCCACTTTTGCTGCTTGGCCTACCGCTTCCCCTTCACTGTCCAGCCCATTCAAATTTTTCGAATTATTTCCTTTTCGACTGAGCATAGCCGCCACAACCGACGAAAAAACATCATCCGATTCCTCCCAGATATCGCTAACACTGTCACCAACTTCTTCCAACTCCTCTGTACATCCTATTGCTCCCTCTTTTCGACTCAACATTGATGCCACAACAGACTGCACTAAGGTATCCTGTTCTTTTGCAAGCAGAACCGAAGCATTCTGTTTCACTTCCCAATCATTAGCAACAGGATCCTCACTGCCGAATTCAAGAGATGAAACAGAAGCATCATCCTTCTGTTCTTCAAAAAAAGAAGTTACCGGAGGAAGCAGGTCATCTGCAAAGAAAGATAACTCGCTTATCTGCTGGTCATCATCAAAATAAGCGGTCAGAGCCAAGATATTGAAAATCAAGCCCACCCGACCAGCCACCGGGTAGCAGCCATACACAGAAGAATGTGGGACAGTAAAGGGCAATGCACGCTGTTCGCTGACATTGAGTGACCGCTTTCCGAGGACGTCTTCAACCAGTACCAGGACACGCAGATCGCCGTTATAGATCAGCAACAGCTTCCAATCCCCGCTAGGACTGGATTCCCGACCATAAGATCGAGCCGGGTCAATAACCGGCAGCAGTTCTTTTCTGTACAGGGTCACACCGGCAACAAGCCCTCTGGCTCCTGCCAGGCGCTGACAGTGGCTGAACGGAATAATATCCGCGACTTCAAGATCAGGTAGTGCATGAACCATTTTACAGAGCGAGAACTCGACTATCTCGACCTGTTGCTTACCGAATACAACCTCGAAACGCCCGTCTGATCCTAAATCCCGAGGCAATGTTTGTGAGCATTCATCCGGCTTCCTGGCGAGCATCTCTTTAAAATCAAGCACAGGAATAATTTTTCGATCATGAAACGCAACCCTCTGCTGCCAATCTGATCGGACCAGCAAGGGCAAGACAGCAAGAGGGGCAGAGCCAGCAGGTAACAATCCCAGGTCAGCATCAACAACAAAGGCAAAGCCCTGCCCTTCGACTTCACCAATGAGCCATTTTTTTTCATCACCTTCTGCTTCCGATGAGAGCTGTAAGTACCTGGGGATGTCAAAAACGGTGAGCATCCGGTTACTGTGCAGGGTAATTCCTCGCACAAATTCGGGCAGGAGCGGGAGGGGAGTCAGTACACCGGGGGACACAGCCTGCTTTGAAAAAAAATAATCAGCTGAAGCAGCAAAAGATTTTTTCTTGCAGGTAAAAACCCTAAGAGCGGTAAGCGTGGAAGCCCGTTCTTCTCTTTCTTCTTTAAGGCCAGAGATACAAAACTGCGGCTCAGGAGGTGTATGTGTATAGTCGGTAGTCGAAAGCCAGCAGTGGATTGCTCGAATATTGATCAGTGGGATAAGTTTTCCGTTACGCTGTACACAACTGTCTATAAAGGGCGTTTGCAGATAGGCAGGCAGAGAAAAAATGGCTGAAGAAGGTACCTGCGCCATGCCCGCTTCCTGTTCCACAACAAAACTGACAGAGAAATCATGATCAACAGGAACGAGAACCGGATATCTTCCGGCTCTGCGTGCAGGAGGAAGCCCAATACAGTAGGAAAGGTCTGCCAGGCTGACCGGATGCGCCCCCATCATGGCAATGGCGGTCACGGCTCCGTTATTGTCTGTCAGCCAGTGGATGATCTGCTCTTCATGAGAAAGAATATCCTCTTTCCAAATACCGCAACGAAACCCGGCAAGGTCAAGCAGCAGAAGCTCTCTCATAATCACTCCATCCAGCGTAACACAGATTCTCCAGCTTTTTTATTCATTCCAACCATACGCGAGTAAGAAGAGCAGGTGCCACAGAATCGTTTTTAGATTATTTTTTGATTCTGTCTTTGGAAATGACCAACAGAAGATCCTCTGCTACCACAGGGTAATCGACATTAGGATTGGGGAGAAAGGCCCCGGCCCTTCCCTTCTGGATACCGAACACCGTGATATTATGTTCTGTCTTCATCGCAATAAAGACATCCAGATATTTTTTTCCAACCATCTCTGCCAGAACCGGCATGGAATAAAGTTCATTGCCGTAACGGCTACTCAATAATTCCGTGACAACCCTGCTGATACCGTGATCCGAAGCTGCGCTGGCTATCAGGTGACTGCTCAACTCGCTGCCGATAATAATCTCGTCCGCATTGGCGCGCAGGCAGTGCTGCTCATTCTTTTTATCCACCAACTCAACCACGCTGTAGACATCTGGATTCATGCTTTCAATGGTCAGAGTGGTGAGCACAACCTTGGCATCGCGTGCCGTGGCCTCTGCCGTATCATCGCCCAGCACGATAATCGTCCGTGCTTTTTTCAAATTGGCCCTCTCCAGGGTTTCTTCACAAACAACCCCCCGGACAAAAAGCAGGTCAGGATCATCAACCGGTATTTCTTCAATATCAGCAACAAGAACCACAGGGGTCTGCTCGGTCTGGACGTCAGCCCGCAGCTCCTTGAGAATCGCCTTTGCCCGATGATTCCACTCGCAAATGATAATATGATCTTCAACTGTTGAAGGGCACATCCCCCTATTCTCCCTCATCTTCCTGCTGATTAACATCGTGGCAAGACCTGCACTGAGCATGCCGAGCAGACCTATACCGAAAAACATAACAAGGACAGCCAGCACTCGTCCCGCCGGTGTTGCCGGCGAAATATCACCGTATCCCACCGTGGTCAGGGTGACAATGCTCCACCATATCCCGCTGGCAAAGGAGACCTCCGGTTCAAACCAAGCTATCAGAGCACTGCTCACCAAAATAATCGTAAAAATGACAGCGAAGAGATGCAGCAGACTCTCTCGCTGGAGAAAAAGGTAGAACCGTTTCAATCTTTTTTTCATCGCCACTGTTTATCGCTCAGGCTTACCGCTTTGCGTTGGCGGTCGATTTTTTTTCTACCTTTTTCACCTTGGTTTTCTTTTTTATTTTTTTCTTGTCCTTATCCCTATCATAGGGACTATCTACCTCATACAATCTGCCGTTAACAGTCAGGTCAAGATCTCCGTCGTCTTCAAAACGATAACCAAATGGAACCGAAGGGGAAATGCCGTAGCGGTTAAGCGTATATTCTTTTCCCTGGTAGATAATAACGACCTGATTCGGAGAGGTATATTTAGCTGAAAAAGGACGCTCAGATCCGCAACCGACAAGACAAATCCCTAACCCCAGACCTACACCTATACCCCATATCAGTATATTTTTTCCCTTCATTTCATTCTGCGAAAATAGTTAGTTGCAGTATAATGCCATATACCCATAATATGGTCATGGAAACGTAATACCTGTAGGTTACCATTTCCGCCCGCCAAAATGAACTTTTTTCTCATCGCCTATGAAAGAGGCTGAAAGAATGAGCCGAATGAGGTACAAATAACCTTACGATTTCGAAAGGACTTCACCTGTTATGCTTCCCATCTGTTATTCATTATGAAAAACGAACAAGATATAGGCTCGCTGTACATTGTGGCAACACCCATCGGCAATTTGTCCGACATCAGTCAACGCATGCAAGATGTTCTTGCTTCAGTGGCTCTCCTTGCCTGCGAGGATACTCGTCATACCGGCAGACTGATGGCGCACATGGGCATCAAGGCCGACCTGACCAGCTATCACAAAGAGAATGAGCAACAAAAAACAGCCTACCTGCTCGGCAAACTCTGTGACGGGCTGGATATTGCCTTAGTCTCTGATGCCGGGACTCCGGGGATCTCTGATCCAGGGGCTGTTTTGGTTCAGGCAGCACGAAAAAAAGGCGTATCTGTTATTCCTATTCCCGGCCCCTCAGCTTGGCAACAGCCCTTTCTGTTTCCGGCATTCAAGGTTCAGGCTTTTATTTTGGTGGATTTCTGGCACCCAAAACAGGGGAGCGAACCAAGCAGCTCCATGCGCTTAAGGCCTTCAACTGCCCCCTGGTTTTTTATGAGGGCCCCCACCGCATTCAGGCAACCTTAAAGGATTGTCTCAATGTTTTTGGGGACCGACAGGCCCAACTGTTTCGGGAGCTGACCAAGCTCCATGAAGAGCACCTTGCTGGCCCTCTTTCCAAACTCTTGGAACTCACCAGCGGTAGGGTACGGGGTGAACTGGTCCTGATCATCAACGGTCAGCCGGAATCCCATGAGGAACGACCTGAAAATATCAACGAATTGATCCTCTGGTACCGAGATAAAGGGCAGACCTCACTCAAGGATACTGTTCGGCTCATTTCCAGAGACTTGGATATTTCACGATCGCAGGTCTATCGCCAGGCATTATCTGTATGGAATGATTGATAGCATTCCTTCCTTCTGCTTATCTAGGTTTGGATAGAGGCTTTCTGCCTTCCAGACTGGGCGCTTGAATGAGCAGATGTTGGGGTTATCCGATGGAAATGTCAGACAAGGGCGTCGGAGCAACCTCGCTTCGCTCTGCCTCCTACATTGAATTTTTTTTCGTCAGCACTCGATAAAACAAACAGGATGACGTAGAATGGGTACATATCACAATGATCAGCCAATACAACAAGGTGGATCAAACGTAGACATCGCCCAGAAGGCGGGAAAAAAGGTGCATTTCCCTCTGTGCGGTACAAGCTTCTGTTTGATCTCTAGTTTTTAAAGTGTATCCTCCGTATAACAACATTTAGGTGCTCAGTTCGATATACCAAGCTCATAACTAACTTTGTAGATAGGTCAATATTATGAATGAATCGAAACCCGGATTACTTAAAACGTCACCCCGGGAAATTCTTTTTATTTTTTTTTCAAGCTTCATGTAATAGTAGGTGTCTTTCTTGTAATAGTTTTTATTACAATAGCATACGCATTTTCCGTCAAGCCTGTATATAGCGTGTCAGGTTCTCTACTTCTAAAACCATTTATTGACTCTCGCCAGAAAATTTTTACAAATAATCGTTTTTCTGTTGCTCCTATCACTATAGAAGATCTCAACACAGAAATAAAGATTCTTACTTCTCGAGAACTTGCCCTAAAAGTTATAGAAAAATTGGGCTTAATACAGGATTCTTCATCTTCTAGGAATGTCGACCAGGAAAATATGCTGAATAATGCCATTACTTCTGTCCGTGCAGGGTTGGATATATCAGCCGTCACTATGTCTAATATAATTAGGATAGCAAAGAAAGGGTCTGACCCTAAAATGATCACAAAAATTGTGAATACCTATATGGAGTGTTATATTCAGCAGCATATTGAAGTTCATAAATCTAAAAGTGGTGTTGCATTCTATGAACATCGAGTTCAATTGCACGAAAAAAAGCTAAGCCGCGTAAAAGATGGGATGAAAAAAAAGCAGGCTGAATGGAGTATTGCAGACATTCAAGATCAGACAATCCCAAATATTAAGTTGTTGGAGATCCTGAGAGAAAGGTCAAGCAGATTGGCAAGCCAGATCGCTGAAAAAGAAAAAAAAGTATCCCGCCTTAGTAAAAGCAGGAAACTTGATGGCAACTTCTCACTACTCCCTGAAGAACTAAGAAATAACGGCATGTTAATGAAGCTGGAAGAAGCGTATGCTCCTTTGCTTATCGAAAGAGAGAAAATTTCTAGCCTGTATTTGAAAAATTCTCTAGAACGACGCGATATAGAGCGTCAAATAGAGAGCCTTCAGGATGAAATTCGTAAAATACAGAAAAAATTCCTGGACGGGATGCATGTTGATCTTGAAGCACTTAAAGCAAACAAGTCAACTCTGGATGAATACATTAGCCGTATTGATACTGAAGCCCGTTACCTTGCAGGTAAAAAGATTGACCAGAAGGAGTTTTCGATGAAGTTCGATCAACTCATATCTACCTATAAGCTTTATATGAACAGGTTAGATGAGGCTTATATCGCTGAAGAAAAGAATTTGTCAGGCGTTGCGAATGTGTCAGTAGTTAGCAGTGCATATCTCCCCTCGAATCCAATATTTCCCAAAAAAAAATCATCCTAGCTGTTGCATTAATTGTAGGAGCCATCGCCGGTATCGGATCAGGGGTAGCAGCCTATTATCTAGATCATACTGTTAAAGAACCCAGAGAACTTGCCAAATGGACCGAAGCGCCGGTTCTGTCTTCCCTGGAGAGTATTAAACGTAGGACATGATGTATCTAAAAAGCGCATAATGGAAAAAAAGAACGGAAAAAAATTGTCTATCCAGGATATCGAAACTCTGCGTTCAAAAGATAAGAAAATGCCGAAAGATCTGGGGGATTGGATGGGGTTAGCTCCCGAGGAAACCTCGGATCTAAAAATAGATCACCATAGTTCTCAACAGACTAAATCGTCAAACAAAAAAAAACTCCTCTCTCAAAAAAAAAACGTGCCCCAGATTTGGGTATCGGAGCCTGAAAAATATCCTCGGGTTATTGAAAGCCTAAGGGTTTTAGAAAACAAAATCGTTAGATTCAATGAGGAAGAGCGGCTGCAGGTTTTTCTTTTGACAGGCACTGAAAGGAAAACAGGGGTTTCTAGTATCGCTTTCAATCTGTCGCTCATTTGTGGCTGGGATATGCCTGAACGTCGAATCCTAATGATTGACGCCAACATGTCACATCCAAGTCTTCACAAATCTTTTACTATTCCTATTGCACCAGGTTTGGCGGATTTTCTTTATGGAAGAGTGCCTATCGCGAGTATTACCTACGACTCCTTTCTCCCTAATTTAAAATTGATTCCATTCGGCAATAAAGCTGAAAACCTTCCTTCGCCCTTCATGCGGCAATCGTTTTTAGATTTTTTGAAATTGATCAAAGAACAATATGACCTGGTTTTTATAGATTCTGAGCCGAGCCAGAGTTCCGGTCATGCACGGACTATTTCATCTCGAGTAGACGGGGTCATCATGGTTGCTGAATCCCAAAAAACTCGACTGGAAGCCCTCACTGAAGCAAAAAATCATCTACAGGACGACGGAGCTCGTCTGATTGGTAATTTTCTGAACCGTCGAAAGTATGCTATTCCCGAATGGTTATACAGGTGGGTCTAATGCATGCCTTGAGATGCCGAACTTTTTTTGAATTATTATTTATTCTGCTGATCGGTGTATGTACTTCCGTTGTTCTGATTAAAACCTTGAGCATGGACGCTAAATGGATCAAGGTTATTATATTAGGACTGACCGGTTTAACAGTACTGCTTATTATCCCTCATCGTGAAAAGGTGCTTCTTTGTCTATTGACATTTTTGATCCCTTTAAAGATGGATATCAACTTTCTTCGAGAAAGTGTTCACTATCGACGAGCTATCCAAGGATTTGTTGTATCGGGTTTTGATATATTCTTTCTTGCCCTCATGGTGTTATGGATATATCGACTTTCCATCAATCATACTCTTCGGATAAATTTTTTCCCGCATGTCACCATACCTTTTTTCCTGATGTTTGCCCTCTCCCTTGCTGGCCTGTCTCCGGCTGCTGTTTCGTTTCATGTTAAGGTCTCCGTATTGTGGCTAATGTTTAAAAGTTGGCTGGTGCTTATATATGTAGCAAATAATACTGATGATCAAAAACTCCTTTATTTGGTTATGGGCATACTTTTATTAACAGGTTTGTTTCAGTCGATGGTTGGAGTAGGGCAATACGCGAAGGGGGGGCCTTTGGGACTAGGCTTTCTTGGCGAACTGGGTTCGTTAAAATCAGGACAGGCGGGTATCAGCAGAATTGGAGGCACAATCGGCCATGCCAATAAAATGGCTCTGTTTCTAGGTACCCTCCTCCAATTAAATATGGCGTGCTTATTTCCCTCTTTTCCGGGAAGCCATAAAAAATTACAGTGGATGTATACGGTACCCTTTGTTCCGATGCTCTTAACATTATTACTAACGTACTCCAGAGGTGGATGGTTTTCATTCCTGACAGGGGGGGTTATTAACTGTTACTGGTGTGCAGTTCGGCGCACCGGAAAGAAAGTGGTTTCCGCTATCGTGGTTTTTGGGTCGTTTATCCTCTTTGCTGCCATGGCATTCCTACTACTTGAATCCGTTAGAAACAGGCTACTTATGGACGATAAAGGCGCGTCTGAGATACGAAAACCCACAGCACAAATCGCAAAAAATATTATTTACCATAATCCCTGGTTAGGTGTAGGATTAAACAATTATACATCGGCGATCCATAAGTATGATAATACAAATTTTGGAGCAAGCTATCATTTCCCCGCAGCTGTACATAACGTATTTTTGTTGATAGCTGCGGAATCAGGTATTCCTGTTCTTATTCTTTTTCTATACACTCTCGGATATCTATTTTATACTTTATGGCGGATGTCCCGTACACAAACCGACCCTCTCATTCCCTATCTGGCTATTGGCTTTTTTTGTGGGCTTATCTCCTGGATCATGCATAATCAAAAAGAATATGAATATATTTTTTTCCAAACTCGTTTTTGGTTTAATATTGGAATTATCTTAGCTATGAAATCACTAACGGAAAGGCAGGAAAAGGAAGCCTTGCAAATAGGAACCAATTTATGAAGGTCAACCCATATGAAATTATTTTTAAAAATGCTGCAGTTCTGACAGCTGCTCGGCTTTTCAGCCGTATATTTCAATTTTTTTTATTTATATATGCAGCCCGTTCTCTTGGAGTAACGTCTTTCGGAATTTTTTCATTCGCTTATGCTCTGGTTAAAATATTGGGCATCTCTATGGATATGGGGATTTCCCGCTACTGTATTCAACAGTTAAGCCGGAATGTCAGAATGATGCCCACATATGTAGGAGCAGGATTAATCGCTAAAATATTCCTCATTACAGCGGGCTATGTATTAATTATAGGAACCGGCTGGATTATGGGTAAAGATCTGCTGACCATGAAAGTCCTTTTTATTTTGGCGACAATGGAGGCCTTTGACAGTATTGGCAGCTCTTTTGAGTCCGTATTTTCCGCTCATGAAAAAATGCAGTATTCGGCAGTTATTATTTCCGTGAGCAATGGCATCATGTCTGTATTAGGGATAGTTCTTTTATATTATTACAACAGCTTGCTCCTCTTTTGTGGCACACTTGCTTTCGGTGCTTTTTTACGTCTCGTCTTAGGAGCCTTCTGGTGTTTAAAAAAGTATGGAACCCCGTTGTTTAATTTTGATTTTTTATTTATTAAACATTTGATTAAAAAAAGTATTCCATTTTCCTTGGCATTTATCTTTGTCACCATTTATTATAATGTAGACAGTGCAATTCTGGATATATTCGATGGAAGCGAAATAGTAGGTTATTATAATGCCGCTTATCGGTTGATCGAAGCACCACTTTTTATCAGTGCTTCAGTGGCCGCAGCCTTGTTTCCAACTATTTCTCGTCTATATCATGAAAATCCTGTAGAAATAAAAAAAATGGTTTCAGGAGCATTCAACAAGGGACTTGCCTTGGGGCTTTCTGCTGCTGTTGTCATCTCCTTTTTGTCTGAAGATCTCATATCTGTCATTTACGGCCCAGGATACGCTCCCGCAGCCCGTGTCCTGCCGATATTGATCTTCAGCGTGGCTTTCATTATGCCAGGAACCATTTGCGGAACGACTGTTCGAGCCACTGACCGGCAGTCTACCAGTGCTTTCATAGTTGGAGGTGGAGTGATATTAAATATTATACTTAATTTAATATTAATCCCTAGATATTCCTTTTTAGGAGCAGCCTGGGCTACATTGATCACTGAAATAGTTGTGGTGAACGTTTATATACAAGTGATAAGGCGTTATATTGGTTCCATTTTTCAAATGAAGTTTCTCTTTCGAATCTTAATATTAAATAGCCTTCTGTTGAGCTTTTTATATTTGACAACAGCTGCTGGATTTTGGTTTCAACTTATAGGATGTACTATTCTTTTTTTTCCATTTACGTTAATAACAGGCGTTGTAACCATGAAAGAAGTAAGAGAGATTATTTCATGGACATAAATTTCAATTTTACGAATTATAAAATGGTCTACATATGAGGATATGCTACATAAGTTATGTAAAATACGGTGAAGGCTCTTGGGTACATACCAGTCAATTTATTGCGACACTGAAAAAGATACACCATGATGTAAAAGTTTATACTCCGCTAGCACACCAAGGCGCAACGACCCCAGTAGCCAAAAGGTCGTCCAACAGAGAGGGATCGACTAGCCCAGGTCTGATGAATAATTTTAGGGAGATACGTTTACTTGCCGTTATGTTTACTAGGCGGGCCATTGGTGAACTTCGGCTATTGAGAAACGTCAAGCCGGATGTAGTTATTTTGAGGCAGGAGCGATATTTGTCAAGTATTCTCTTATGCCGTCTGTTCAACATACCAATTATTGTTGAAGTAAACGGCCCAGCCTTAGAAAACCAGTTTTTGCCAAAAGATGAGCAGCTAAGGGGCAAAGCTTTTTGGCAGTGGCTAGAAAAAAAGATGTTAGCAATGCCGGATCACATTATGGTGGTTTCCAAAACATTAAAGCAACATTATGTAACTTGCTGTATTCCCTACCAAAAGATAACCTGCATTCCTAACGGCGTTGATATTCATACCTTTAATCCAGATATCACCGGTGATAGGATTCGAGATAAACTTGACTTAAAGGGGAAAACCGTCGTCGGTTTTTCAGGTACTTTTGCACCTTGGCACGGTATAGGTTTTCTGGCTGATGCGATGAAACGCATCATAGAATCGAAGAAATATAAAGATGTGGTACTGCTGCTTGTCGGTAAACCTGGATATGCCATCACAATGCCTGATTTGCCCGATGCTGTTACCACTATCACCGGACATATTCCTCATGAGGAGATGCCCGAATATCTTGCAGTCATTGACATTTTCGTTGCACCTTATCCAGAGATTGCACCGTTTTATTTCTCGCCGTTGAAAATTTTTGAAGCAATGTCTATGGGGAAACCGGTGATTGCCTCTGCTCAGGGGCAAATCTGTGAACTGATTACAGATAACATAAGTGGCTTGTTGTACCCGCCGGGTGATCAATCTGCACTCATCAAAAATATAGAGCGTCTGATCTGCGATACTCAGTTCAGGAATGATCTCGCCAGAACGCCAGAAAAATGATTGAAACTAATTTTACATGGAAAGATAATGCGAATCGGATGTTAAACCTGTGCAAGCAGGTGGTTGATCAAAAAAAGCGCAAGAGGCCTTGCTAAAATAGGGTATTATTTTTTCTTAAAATCGAAGTGTATCTCGATGTCTTTAAGA
>MTKO01000027.1 GCA_004028505.1 Candidatus Electrothrix aarhusensis | reverse complement strand
CTGCGTATCCAGGCGAATGGGCTTTGTCGCAGTTCAATTTGCAAATGGGGTCTGAGCCCTGCTGCTGTTGGATAGGCTCGCGCATATTCCAGATCGATCCGGATGTAGCGATTCTCGTTTTGTGCCGACAAATGACTGATTGAAAACCCCTCTTTGGTGAGTTCGTTTGAAACCAGTTCTTTGAACTTGCTGAGTTGCTTTTGTTGTTGATTTTTTGATTGGGACACAGTGTCTGCTGACAAGACGATTTTGAGGTCCGCATCTTCAGACATGCGATCAATGAGTCGATACGCTTTTGACAGACTTGTGCCACCACAGAACACCAAAGTCGCTCCGGGTATGGGTAGATTGAACAACGCTCGAAGTGCTGTTGTGAGGTGTTCGTCTTTCTCAAGAAGACCTGGCGTGATATCTGGGTATCGAGGGTCATACTCTGCAACGAGGGCTTCGATTAGCTCCTTTTGTTCAGAGGAAAGCGATCTCATGCCAACTCAAACTTCACGGTTTTGCCATTGAAACCCAGCTTGCGGGTGATGCGTCGACGTGCGACCTTAAAAACAATACCTGCTGGAATCTGTGTTGATTTCCCACTGTTGTAGTCTTCGACCTGTTGAGTTTGCGTGGTCTGAATACCCAACTTCTTCAATGCTTCGGGTGCCAAGCTTTCAAGTGGTCTAATGGGGATTGCCTTGCCGGTGAGTACACTGGGCTTGGCCTTGGCGTACACACCGCGCCCCAGTTTGACCAACTTGCCACGTTCAACCAATTCTTTCAGGGCACGGGACACCTGAGCCTCGCTGCCAAACGAATCGTATTCGGCGCGCAGCAGTACGTCGCTTTTCTTCAACGACACAGAGCGTTCAATTCGTTCAACAGTCTTCATTATTTCTTTGAGGAAACCTTTTAATATTGCCAATATAACATATTGTAAATAATAAGTTTAAGTTGACATGTAACAATCAATGATGATTGTTGTTTATGAATTTAAAAGGCTGATAAAAGTGCTAGGGAGTAACGTGCGTTTAGTAAGCGGTAAAATGGGAATAGGAAAGAGGTTAGCTCAAGAACCAAGAAAGGCGAGATGTTTATACTATAAACACTCGGCATAGGTCGC
>MTKO01000026.1 GCA_004028505.1 Candidatus Electrothrix aarhusensis | reverse complement strand
TGCACAGCACGGTTGATAACCCTGATGGGGCCAACAACGGCACAAGAGCTCGCTATTTCTTCATAGACAATGAAACAACTATCCACCTCAATGAAGAACAGAACAATGAGCGGACGCTTGGTTGGGGATCTCGCTTCTGGGATATTCGCGATGGACATATTAAAAACTGCATTTATGCTCATATTAATAATGCGGCTGTCACAAATGTTTTTGCCGGACAGATAGAAGGTTGGGCAACCAATGTTGAAATGTCTGGAAACGTTGCTTACAACGCTAACGGGGCGCAGTGGAAGACGTACCCTGCTGGACAGCCACAAACAGGAGTTGTCCTGACAGATAATATTAACGATGGTGGATCGGTTGCTGCGTTAGTCGATCCAGATCGCGACTTATACAGCTACATGGTAGCAAACAGTATTGGTGATGGCACAGACCGTCAGGATTATATTGATGGCGTTTTGAATTATCACCAAACACTCGATGCCAAGTTTGCGCCAGGGGCGTTACGTAACTATATTCGTGCTGGTTTTGCTGAGGACGTTGCAGAGTTAAATGAAATAGCGTTCAGTGGTCTATCTGCCAACGGTACAACAGGCACTACAACCACAACATCATTAACACTCACGTTCGATGAAGATCCAACAGGCCTTGCCGCTTCGGATATCACGGTAACCGGCGCGACTAAGGGCGCATTAAGTGGTACGGGTACAACGCGATCGCTGGCGATTTCAGCTATCACGGTGGCAGACAGTGAAACCGTTAATGTGGCAATAGCCAACAACAATGGCAACACTTTTGCACCAACGAATCGTGATATAGCGGTTTATAAGGAAGCGTTGAACGAGATCGCCTTCAGCACACTGACAGCTAACGGAGTAAGTGACACCACTACAACCGATACGCTGACACTGGGTTTTGATGAAGACCCTTCCGGCTTAGCGGCAGGCGATATCACAGTGACAGGTGCAACTAAAGGGGCGTTATCGGGCACAGGAACAAGCCGAACATTGGCAATATCCTCTATTACTGTTGCTGACTCAGCAAATGTTAATGTGGCGATTGCTGATAATAACGGCAATACCTTCTCACCTACAAATCGTAACGTGGCTGTTTATAAAGAAGCAGCGGCAGGTCAACGCCTCACGTTTTCAGACACGATATCTGCTGACATTACTCAGTTCCAGGTAGATGATACCGGAAGCATTTCGTTTGGCTTTTCATCAACGTTCACGCTTCAAACACA
>MTKO01000025.1 GCA_004028505.1 Candidatus Electrothrix aarhusensis | reverse complement strand
ATGTATATCAGGCGGAATGCCCACAGGGATATCGTCGCCAACTTGATGACATCATAAAGAAACATCCTGAACTTTTCCCTCTTGACATCAGAAAACGGATATCGGATGAAAGACTGTTATGTCTCAAAAAAGCTCAACATCAAGATACGACGAATACAAATAGCAGGGCGAAGCTATACTGTGCGTCCGTCATTCGTAATGCCTTACATGACCGCCTTTACTGATGATGCCGAAAAAGCGCTTTTTCTGACTAAATTCGATGTTCCAGCATGGGGGATTGCTCGTATTTTCGGTAAAAACGGTCCGTATTGGTATCGTATGGCTGGCAGTCTCGGACGGTTCAAGTCTTGTCGGAACAACCGTCAGAGATTCCACGAAATTGCCTCTGCATATAGCCGCCGATGAAAAACATACGAAAATTCGAGGTGAAAAGTGTTATATTCCGACAACTGTCGGCTACGGCTGCATTCTCGAAAATGCAGGTAACGCCGCTTTGCTGCGAGGATATGGTGTTTTCAAGCGGGAAGCGTTGGATGTAGACCCCGCTTATTCGCCTGACACTGTCAATATCGACGGTTGGGCCGCCGCACGGAATGCGTTTCGCCATCTTTTTCCGACAATATGTATTTTGTGTTGTTTTCTTCATATTTACATAAAGATGCGAGATGGTTCCAAGAAAAAACATAGAGACGTATTCCTGAGAGCCGCATCGGCACTTTGGGAATGTTTTCAAGCCCCAACCCGACGTTCATTCTCATAGAAAGTGAGGAGACTCGCAGAGGTCGGGGAACGGGATTCATACCCGGAATCCATCCTGAATCCTATTAACAAATTAAGAAATAATGTCGCCGAATATTCGGAGTCATACAATCATTCTGGTTGTCACAGGACTAGCAACATGATCGACAGGCTGATGCAGGGAATGAATCGGCATCTTTACAACACAAGGTACTTTCATGGCTCTCGCGATACGGCTGAACGTAACATCCGGGGATGAGCACTTATCAAAAATTTTGCACCACAAAATCCGGCTGCGGTAAAAAAGCATGCAGGTCTACAAAGTCCGGCTGAACAACTGAACGGAAAACGGTATCATGATTGTTGGTTACAAAACCTTTTAATTTCCGCTTCTCTTGGGGGATTTCGCGGGGCCCCTAAATCTGTAACAGTCAGAAAAAAAATCTACAAGGTATCCTACCATATCAACACGTTAAAACACACAAGCGATATTTAAAACTAACTGACAAACAATGTCATGTGAAAATCAGCCAACCCCGCTTTGTCCGCTCCGTTCCTTTTCTCGCTTCTCCTCCGCTCAAGTCGCTACAAACGTCACTTTCGCTCGTCGCTAGCCAACCCAGAATCAATCAACCTCGAATTTATCAAAATAAATATATTTGTCTTTTTTTGACTCTCCTAGAGGAGATTTC
>MTKO01000024.1 GCA_004028505.1 Candidatus Electrothrix aarhusensis | reverse complement strand
CGCAAAAGAGGCTGATAGAAAATTAGCAGAGAAAATTTGGAAGCTACCAGAAGGGCGTATTGATCCTAAGCCAACCTATCATACAGTCGATATGTTCAGGGCGCTGGATCGAGGTGATATTCGTTTTATGTGGATCCAGGTCACGAACCCAATGGTGACTATGCCTAAACTAAGTCGTTACCGCGATGCTGCTAAAAAAGAAGGCCGGTTTATTGTTGTTTCTGATGTGTATCCAACTCCGACTACTGATATCGCAGATGTTATTTTACCATCTGCCATGTGGATTGAAAGAGAGGGACTCTTTGGGAATTCAGAGAGAAGAACTCAACACTTTAATCAGCTTGTAGACCCTCCTGGGGATGCAATGAGTGACACTTGGCAATTGATCGAAGTCGCTAGAAGGATGGGTTTTAAAGACCTATTTCCATGGGATGAAAAAAATCATATAGAAGAAATTTGGAAAGAATATGGACTATTTCATAATAACCCAAAACACGCAATGGCTCCCTATGAGGCTTTAAAGGCAAGCCCTGGATTACAATGGCCATATGTAAATGGCAAGGAAACAAAACGTCGCTTTATTAGCAAATCAGATCCAGCATGCGACCAAACCAAAGAGTACGATTTTTACGGAAAACCAGACCATAGAGCTTGGATTATTTTTCGTCCATACGAAGCTCCCCCAGAGATTCCAGATAATGAGTATCCATTCTGGTTGAATACTGGTCGAGTCATAGAACATTGGCATTCAGGATCAATGACGAGAAGAATACCGATCTTGCATCAAGCGGTACCGAGTGCTTACGTAGAGATAAACCCTGATGATGCTAAAGATATGGGAATAAAAAACCACGACTTTGTCCAATTAACCAGCCGTCGAGGAACGATCAAAATTAAAGCTAACATTAATGGTCGAGCTATTCCACCAAGAGGGCAAGTATTTGTCCCATTTTTTGATGAAAGTTTGCTGATCAATGAATTGACTTTAGATGCTTATTGTCCCATTCCAAAACAACCCGACTACAAAAAATGTGCTGTAAAGGTTGAAAAGGTATGAATAAATTAAGCCCGAATAAAATTTTCACAAATATATTCTTGGGGCTAGTTTTGCAAGTTTTGTCAATTCATTCTGTCTTTGCAAATTCAGACCAAGAACGTATGACTCAGATCAAAATTGATGATGTTTCTATTGATGAACAAAGTACATTCGATCGTAAGTTTATCGAATTAAAATCTGTAGACAACGGAATCATAAACACAAAAGAACTTTACAATCTCGACGCTCAAATCGAGCATATGAAGGCGCACCTCCTAGAATTCCTCATCCAATCGATGATTTTTACCCTTCTTTGATTGGTAAAGATTGCCAGACATGTCATGTGATGAGTGGGTATGTAAAAAAATTTTCTGCTTATGCACCAATGACTCCTCAT